>CAJWPV010000258.1 GCA_913045395.1 uncultured Verrucomicrobiota bacterium
CGGTATCGTCGGCAACACCCGCTACTGGCAACGCCAATCCCGCTCCACCAACCAGCCAAACCAGCGGCAAGTAACCCTGATCGAACGGGAGCAAATTGCCGAGCACGCCAGCGCACTGGGCCTGCCCGACATCGCTGCGGGCCGGGTTCGCTCCAACATAGAGACCGAGGGCATCGACCTTGTGCCGCTGGCCGGCCGCGACGTCCGCGTCGGCGGGGCGGTGCTACACATCGCCGCGCCGCGTGATCCCTGCCACAAGATGGACAAGATCGCACCCGGTCTTCGCGAACGCATGACAAACGACAAACAGGGCGTCCTAGCCGTTGTCGTTCAATCTGGGACCATCAAAAATGGCGATGCCATCCAACCAATCAACTGACTTTTCAACGGCCCACCGCATCCCGGCAAGCATCATCGTGGCGCTTGGCCTCGCCGCCACCGCGCTTGGCCAAGCGAACGAACCGGCCAAACCGCTCGTCGCCAAGACCCCTCGCGTGCCGGCCATCGGCATAGAGCTTGCCGCGGATGTCCGCACCCAACTCCGCGAACAAACCGATGCGCTTGGCCAGGAGATCGACGCGCTGGCCAGGCGATACGCCGAGACACCGCCGCTGCTCCGCTACCTCCCCGACATACAGATCTATCACAAGGCCGTTGACTGGGCCCTGAGACACCAAATCTTTTTCAGGCAGAGCGAACTCGAAACCGCCCGCGAATTGCTCGCCACTGGCAGCGAACGCGCCACGCAATTGGCCAGCGGCAGGACACCTTGGACACGCGTCACCGGCCTGGTCGTGCGCGGCTATGTCTCCCGGCTAGACGACTCGGTGCAACCTTATGGGTTGGTGATCCCGCAATCGGTCTCCACCGACCCATGGCGCAAACGACGCCTAGATGTCTGGCTCCACGGTCGCGACAACAATCTGAGCGAACTCAAATTCATCCATCAACGCCGCACCAACGCCGGGCAGTTCACCCCTCGGGACACGATCGTCCTCCACCCGTACGGCCGGTTCTGCAACGCGTTCAAGTTCGCCGGCGAGGCGGACGTGCTTGAAGCGCTCGCGCATGCGAAAATACAGTATCCAGTCGATGACAACCGGGTGAGCATCCGCGGCTTCTCAATGGGCGGGGGCGGCTGCTGGCACCTGGGCGCCCACTTCGCCGGCGACTGGGTGGCGGTTGCACCGGGGGCCGGTTTTGCCGAGTCCCTCGAGTATCTTGGCCTGGCCAAAAAAAATGCAATGCCCCCCGCGTACGAGCAGGCGCTTTGGGGACTTTATGACGCCACAAAATACGCGGGCAACCTGTTCAACACCGCCACGGTCGCCTACAGCGGCGAGATCGACAAACAGAGGCAAGCCGCGCAGATCATGGAAGACCACCTCGCCGGCGAAGGTTTGGCCCTGCGCCACGTGATCGGCCCAGACACCGGCCACAAATATCACCCGGCGGCCAAGGCGGAAATCGACGAGCGCATCAACGCCGTCGCCACCAACGGCCGTAATCCGATGCCAATCGGGGTGCGACTGGTTACGCGGACGCTACGCTACGCCCGGCAGGCCTGGGTCGGCGTCGACGGCCTGGAGCAACATTGGAAGCCGGCCCGTGTAGAGGTGCGCCTGGCGAGCAACGAACTCGTCGAGGCGAGCACCGACAACGTCTCGCGCCTAATCCTGTCCATGCCCTCCGGACTTTGTCCGCTGCAACCCAACGGGCAACCCACAGTCATCATCGATGGTGAGAAACTAGCCGGCGCACGCGTCCGCACCGACCGCTCGTGGGAGTCGCTCTTCGTCAGAGCGTTCGGCAAATGGCGGGCCGTGGGCCGGTTTGAATTCGCCGGCCTGGCCAAGCGCCCCGGCCTGCAGGGGCCGATCGATGATGCGTTCATGGATCGGTTTTTGATGGTCCGACCAACCGGCCAGGCGATGAACCGCCTGGCCGCCCAGTGGACCGAGGCGCAGCTTGGCCAGGCGCTGTCCGACTGGGAACTTCAGTTTCGCGCCAAGCCACTCGTCAAGGACGACGGCGACGTTACCGGCGCAGACATAGCCGACTGCAACCTCATCCTTTGGGGCGATCCAGAAAGCAACTCAGTCATCGCCCGCGTCATCGATCAACTACCGCTCACGTGGAGCAAAACGACATTGCAGCTTGGCCAAGCCGAAGCAGAGTCGGCAACGCACTCGCCGGTTCTGATTTTTCCGAACCCGCTCAACCCCAAGCGGTACATCGTGCTCAATTCAGGCTTCACCTTTAGCCGGTTTGGCCACTCGAGCAATGCCACACAAACCCCCAAACTGCCCGACTGGGCGCTGGTGGACATGCACCGGCCATACAACGCCGGCAACCCCGATTGCATCGCAGCGGCAGGGTTTTTCAACGAACGCTGGCAAGTGACAAAAGCGCAGTGACGCTAGCTGCGAGTTTGCCTCCGAGCACTTGGCCTGTCAGTTTTTCCGCATGCCAATTCGTTTTTTGATTTGTCTTCTGCTGTCTCTATCCTGCTCCGCGCGCTTGGTCAAAGCCGAGACGACAAAGCCGAGCGGCAGCCCATCCATCTTGCCATCAAGTTCGCGACTTGAGAAACTGTGGAACGAGGGCGAGTTTACCGAGGGCGTCGCGGTGGCAGCCGATGGCTCGGTGTATTTCAGCGACATCCCCAGCGGCGAAGGCACCTCCGGCCAGGTTCACAAGTTTGATCCCAAGACCCGCAAAACCACCGTCCACTGCTCGGCCTCCGGCAAGAGCAATGGGCTGATGTTCGACCGCGATGGGCGGTTGATCGCCTGTTGCGGCGCGAACAACGGCCTCATGGCGCTGTGCGAGATCTTACCGAACGGAAAAGTTAAAGTGCTCACTGGCAAATTCAACGGCGGTCGCTACCTCTCGCCCAACGACCTCGTGATTTTGCCAGACGGAATGATTTATTTCAGTGATCCGCGCTATGTCGGCGACGAAAAAGAGGAACAAGACCAAATGGCGGTTTACCGTTACAACCCGGCGGACGGTTCTGTGAAGCTGGCGATCGGCGCGGATCAAGTCGAGAAGCCCAACGGCATCGCCTTCTCGCCAGACGGCGGAACGCTCTACGTCGCCGAGAATAACAACACCCCGAATGGCCGAATGACATTGAACGCGTTCACGATTCACGGCGACGGCAGCTTGGGGCCAAAGAAAGTAATCGTCGATTTCGGCGCCGAAGCCGGCATCGATGGCATGACCATCGACGTACAGGGAAACATCTATGCCGCCGTGCGCTCGACAAACCGCTTCGGCATCGTGATCTACACTGCCAGCGGCCTGGAGCTGGCCTATATTCCGACCGAGACACTGCCAACCAACTGCTGTTTCGGTACCGGCACGGAAGCCAACGTGCTGTACGTCACGGCCGGCGGTGGCCTGTACCGCATCATGA
>CAJWPV010000259.1 GCA_913045395.1 uncultured Verrucomicrobiota bacterium
GGCTTCGAGATCGGACTGCGCGCGCTCAAGGCCTGCGTGTTTTATCTCGACCGCGACGACAAATGGTCCGCGCTTGGCCAACAACTGCTGCGCCGGTTGCAACTCAACTCCCCCGACCAACTCATCGACTGGGTCGCCCAAGCCGACAAGGCCGAGGTCGCCGGCTTGGCCCTGGAAGTGTTCGCCGCCTGGGCTAGGGGCGACAAAATCGCAGGCGACATCCTCGAAGGCACCGCTGACACCCTGGCCAAGGACGCCTGCGCCTGCGCCATGAAACTCGCCGGCAAAACCGGGTCGGTCCGCTTTCTGCTCGCCGGAAGCGTGCTGATGAAGCAGCCCAAGTTCGCCGCCAAGTTGGCCAAGGCCATTCGCATCCGTCGGCCCGGCTCGCAGGTCGCCACGCTGAAAAACGAAAGTTGCAGGGGCGCACTGAACCTCGCCCGCCGCCTGGGTAAGCTTTCGCCAGCCAAGCCAGGCGCAACCATCAACGCCGACCGCCCGGCCATCCCCGTGCCGGGCCTTGCGCAGATTGACCAATCGCCCACTGAGCAGCGCCACCCGCGCTCAATGCAGCTCGACTGCATGCCGCTTGGCCAGGCAGTCGATTTGTTTCTCGACGAGGACAGCCAACTCCCCGCCGCCATCGCCCGCGAGAAAACCAAAACCGTGCGCGTGATCGGCTGGGTGCGCGACGCGTTCCAAAACGGGGGCCGGCTCTTTTACAGCGGCGCCGGCACGAGCGGCCGCTTGGGCGTGCTCGACGCCAGCGAATGTCCGCCGACTTTCCGCGCCGACCCGGAGCAGGTGCAGGGTATCATCGCCGGGGGCCAACCGGCGCTGTACCGTTCGATCGAGGGCGCCGAGGATGACCCCGACGCCGGGGCCGAGGCGGTGCGTTTTCGCGGTGTCGGAAAGAAGGACGTGTTTATCGGCATCGCCGCCAGCGGCCGGACACCGTTCGTGTGGGGCGGCATATGGGAGGCCAACCGGCGCGGCGCGAAAACTGCGCTGCTCTGTTTCAACCCCAAGCTGAGAATCCCCCGTGACAACCGGCCGGACGTCGTCATCAAGCCGGACCTTGGCCCCGAGTTGCTGACCGGCTCCACCCGCCTCAAGAGTGGTACCGCCACCAAGATGATCCTGAACATGATCACCACGTTGGCGATGGCCAAAAGCGGCAAAGTCACCGGCAACCTGATGATCGACCTCGACCCCAGCAACACCAAGCTGCGCGACCGGGCCGTGCGCATCGTCCGCCAACTCACCCAAGCCAGCCACGCCGAAGCCAGCCACGCCCTTAAGCAATCCGGCTGGAACGTCAAAAAAGCCGCCGGCCATCTGGCCAAGCGGTAACGACACATTTACGCGATCAGGTTCCTGAGCACGTGGGCCTCCTCGACGCCACTAAGGCGGAAGTCCAGTCCCTGGAACTTGAAGGTGAATTTTTCGTGATTCACGCCGAGCAGATGCAGCATCGTGGCGTGAAAGTCGTGCACGGTGACTACATCCTCAACAGAATGGTAGCCGAAGTCATCGGTGTTGCCGTGGCTGATGCCGCCCCTAACGCCGCCACCGGCCAGCCAGAATGAAAAACCCTTCATGTGGTGGTCCCGACCGGAACCCTGCGCCATCGGGGTGCGGCCGAACTCGCCGCCCCAGATCACCAGCGTGTCGTCGAGCATGCCGCGATCCTTCAGGTCCCGGATCAACGCCGCCGAGGCCTTGTCAACATGCTTGGCAGTGGTGAGTACGCCGTTTTTTACGCCGCCGTGGTGATCCCAGCCCCGGTGATAAAGCTGGATGAACCGCGTGCCGCGCTCGGCCAGACGCCGCGCCAGCAGGCAATTGCTCGCGAATGAACCGTCGCCCGGCCTGGCGCCGTACAGGTCGAAAACATGCTGCGGCTCATTCGACGTGTCGATCAACTCCGGCACACTGGCCTGCATGCGAAACGCCATTTCGTACTGGCTAATGCGTGTGTCGATCTCCGGGTCGGCCACGGTCTTGTTCCGCAGTCGATTGATCGAATTGACCGCGTCGATGACCGCCCCCTGCCCTTTTGCATCCACCCCTTTCGGGTTGCTGATGTACAGCACCGGATCGCCGGTCGAGTGAAAGTGCACGCCCTGAAACCGGCTCGGTAAAAAGCCGCTGTGCCATTGCCGCGAGGCGATCGGCTGATCCTGTGCGCCGCCCACTGAGGTCAGCACAACAAAGCCGGGCAGATCGCTGCCCTCGCTGCCCAAGCCATAAGTGACCCACGAACCCATGCTAGGCCGGCCGGCAACAAGGGCTCCGGTATTCATGAACGTGTGCGCCGGATCGTGGTTGATCTGCTGCGTAATCATCGAGCGGATGATGCAGATCTCATCCGCAATCCCGCCGATGTGCGGCAGCGCGCTGGAGATCGACTGGCCGGACTGGCCGAATTCTTTAAACTCATGCTGCGGCCCAAGGCATTTCAGTTCCTTATTGCCCTGCAACTGCGCGATCGGCTGGCCGTCGGTGATCGACCGGGGCATCGGCTTGCCGTCCATCTCGGCGAGCTTTGGCTTGTAGTCTAGCGTTTCGAGGTGCGACGGCCCGCCGGCCATGCAGAGGTGGATCACCCGCTTGGCCCTGGGCGCGAAGTGCAGCGGGTTGATCACGCCCAGCGACGAGCGCTTGGCCGGCTTGGCCAAGCCAGCCGGGCCGAGCATCGAGCTCAACGCGAGTGAGCCAACGCCCAGCGAGACGTTGTTCAAAAACGAGCGGCGATTCAGTCGCGTGACAAAATGTTCCGGGTTCATGTTGCAGAAATCAAAAACGGGAGGTGGTTTCGTACAGGTTCAAAATCGTGCGGGCCACTGCCGCCCAGGCGGCAACGGAATCCGGCTTGAGTGTCTTGGCTACAGGCCACTCACCGGCGGTGGCAGCCGCCTTGGCCTCGCCGGCATTCGCCGCAAAATGCCCCGCACGCTCCTTGGCTAAGCGCAGCAAAATGTCGCGCTCGGCGGCGCTTGGCCCGCGGGTAAGCGCACGCTCAAATGCCCAGGCCAACCGCTCGTCATCCGTGTCGCCACCGTGCCGGACAATGCGCTCGGCAAACACCCTAGCCGCCTCGACGTACGTCGGGTCGTTGAGTAGCACGAGCGCCTGCTGCGGGATGTTCGAGCGGGTGCGCTCGGCGATGCACCCCTCGCGGGTCGGCGCGTCGAACGCCAGCATGCTCGGGTGCAAAAACGTACGGCACCAAAACGTGTAGAGCCCGCGCCGGTACTGGCTGGTCCCGCCGTCGTGACTCCATTTACGTTTGGGGAAGTTGAGATGTTTCCAGTAGCCAGCCGGCTGGTACGGCTTGACACTGGCCCCACCGATCGGCTTGGCCAACAGG
>CAJWPV010000260.1 GCA_913045395.1 uncultured Verrucomicrobiota bacterium
CGTTCACTCCAATTTTTCGAACGAACTGGCCAATGGTGTGGCGGTTACCGATGACATCCTGTACCAGACCAAGGGCAACTATTACCTCAATACCCAGGTTGGCGAGAATCTGGTGACCAATCCCGACGCTGATTCAATTCCTGAAGAACTTTTGTTGGATTGGTGGCGGCCAAGTGATTACAAGGTGATGCGCAAGTCCAATCAGTTAAAAGATGATAAGTTGATTATGACCGAGGGCCAACTCGAGCAGATGAACCGGTATATGGGCAAGATTCACAGTAAGTTCAGTAAATTATACGGGACAACCTTGGAAGACACAAAATTTGCCATGGAAATTGAGTTCAAGATTACCAAGGATGGAACTTTATCCATCAAGCAAGCTCGGCCGTGGGTGTATTAAAATTGTAACTCACCCGCAGAGTGGATCGTATATTTGAAGCAGACCATTGATTTGGTGTTATGAAAAAGATGACATATAAACTAGTAATGGCTGTCACATGTTTTGGCATGATGGCAGGTGATGCAATCGCGCAGGAACGCGGTGGGCGCGAACGGGGTGAAGGTGCTCAGCGTCGTGAACGCCCGTCCGGAGCAGCTGGTGAACAGCGTCGCGAACGGGGTCAGGGTGCCGAGCGTCGTCAACGTCCGTCCGGAGCAAGCCGTGAGCGTGGATCGCAGTCAGGTGGTCGCGGTGGTCAGGGAGGACCAGGTGGTTTTATGCGGATGTTCCCTGTGATGAGCGCACTGGACAGTGATGGCAACGGTGAGATTTCCTCCGAGGAAATTAAGGGTGCCGTTGTAGCCCTTAAGAAGCTCGACAAGAATAAGGATGGCAAGTTGACCGAAGACGAGTTGCGTCCAAATTTCAGTGGCCGCGGAGGTGCATCTGGCCAGCGTCCGTCCCGTGGCGGTGAAGGTCGCAGTGGCCAGCGTCCCTCACGTGGTGGCGAAGGTCGCGGCGGTCAGCGTCCGAGCCGGCCCTCATCTGGTGAATAATTATTATTAACAAGCTTTGACAAATCCCGCTGGCCTTGGCCCGCGGGATTTTTTTACCACACCTCAACCGGGCCCTTGGGCACGGGGATGGCCTTTCGCTTCGCGTCGGCAGGTTCGTCATCCTTCTTCATAAAGGACGGCATCATTGGATTCTGACGATAGCGCTCGATGAGCTCCCCGTCTGCGTTGACAAACTGCTGCCGCCAGTTGAGGTAGTCAGCCAGCGCTGACTCGAAATTCTCCCGCGTTGAGATTTGCACGATCGCCTTATTGAACGGTTTCGCGGGGCCGAAGCGCTTGGCGTACCACGGGGCGACTTTGCGGAACATCAGGCAGCCGCGTTTCTCACCGAACACCTCAAGCATCAGGTCGAAGTGCCGTCGCATCACCCGCACCCGCTCGGCAAACTTCGGCTCAGGTAGCAATTCGCCGCTCCGCAGATAGTGATCGGTGTGCTTGAAAATCCACGGGTTGTAAAACGCGCCCCGGCCTGTGCTCACGCCGTGGCAACCGGTGACGTCCATCATGTGCCTAGCCGATTCCGGCGTGGTAATATCTCCGTTGCCGATCACCGGGATATCCCGCGCCGCCTCTACCACTTGGCGGATGCCCGCGAGATTCACTGTCCCGGTGAACCCCTGTTCGCGTGTTCGCCCGTGAATGAAAATCGCCGCCGCGCCGACACCCTCGAGCACGCGCACCAAGTCGGGTGCGGTGATGTTGTTGTCATCCCAGCCGAGACGCATCTTGGCCGTGATCGGCAACTTCACCGCATTGACCATCCCCTTCACGAGGTACGCGGTCTTGTCCAACTCGGTCATCATCGCTGAGCCGCCGCCGGTCTTGCAGACCTTGCGCACCGGGCAGCCCATGTTAATGTCGATCGAGTCCACGCCGATCGACTCGAGGTACTGCGCCGCATCGCGCATTTCTTCCGGCACGGCACCAAACAACTGCACCGCGAAAGGACTATCCGCCTCATTCGTCTCGATGAGCTTGATTGCCTTGGAGTTACGCTCGAGCAGCGACCGGGCGTTGACGAGGTCTGTCGTGGCCAGGCCCAGGCCGCCCACCTCGCGCAGCACGAGCCGGAACGGGAGATTCGTGTACCCGGCCAGCGGCGAGAGAAACAGGTTGGTTACCAGTTGGAGCGACCCGAATTGCATGGCACTAATGCTCCGGATAGCATACGCCACCTCCAAAAAAAACCGCGACAAAAAAGTGCGCCTAGTCGGGCGGCATCACTGCACACCGGGCTTGGCCCGCAGATCGAAACAGGAAAGGTTGTCGGCCATGCGCAGGTACAGTTTGCCATCGACCACCACCGGCGAGGGACACCTCATGGCCTTGATGCGCGTCCTGCCGAGTTCCCGATGCTCTTTCCGGTTGGTGTCAATCATCACAAGGTCGCTTCCTTTTTTCTCGAGCGCAATCAACTTGCCGTCGGCGATCACAGGGGAGGAGATCGTGCTTTGCCGGGACTCTTTCCAACGCCGTTTGCCGGTGGCCAGTTCAACACACATGTGCCACTCCCCGCCTGTCAGGTAAGCATGCCGGTCATAAACCACCGGGGTCGACTGCGAACGCCGCTCCGACATTGGAAAACTCCAGGCCTGCGTCGCTCCATCTCTGGCCAGGCGATACGCTGCCAGCCCGACTTTTTTGTCCTTGCTGTAAACGACCATCCAGTCACCGGAGATCACCGGCGTCGAGTCGCCGCCACCGGGTGTCTGCCAAACCGTCTCACCGGTGGCCGGATTGACCGCAACATACGCCCTGCGGTCGCTACAGATCACCTGGCTTACACCCTTTCCCGTCCAGAGAACCGGCGATGAGGCATTGCCCCGGACGTTTTTGTTCCGCCACAGTACTGCCCCCGTTTTCACGTCAAAGGCCGTTAACTGCCCAGCGAGGAGCAATGCCGTGCCGTCCGCCACTAGGAAAGACGATGCCGGTCCCTTGCTTGGCAGTGGCGTGGCCCAAAGTTGTTTTCCGGTCCCGGCATCAATGCAATAGGCGTGCGTACTGCCGGCGGTGAATAACCTGTCGCCGGCCACGCACGGGGTGCTTGACGACTTGCGGCCGGTCGGCTCCCCAGGCGCCTCGGTCTTCCACAGCCGCTTACCGGTCATGGCGTCGAGACAAACGACCACATCCCTTGCCACGCGGACCGAGTTGGGCACAGCCTTGAGCAGCTCCTGCTTGGCGAGGTCGCTGATGTTGCGCCCGGTCACCCATTTCCGCAATGCGGCATCGTTGGGGAACCGTTGATTGCCCAACTGCGCCAAAGTGCGAAGATCTGCATACGGAATAGCTGCCTTTCCCTTTTTAAACCGACTGATGATCCAACTGCCAACCCGCTTGGTTTGGTTT
>CAJWPV010000261.1 GCA_913045395.1 uncultured Verrucomicrobiota bacterium
AATATTCAACAGTTTTGCGAACAAGACACCTCCCGCTGTACTGAAGCAGAACGCCACCAGGCCCAATGCGAGGATCGCAAGGGTGCGACCCTGTAAAAAGCCAGTGCATTCCATCGTCGCGCCGACGACCAGGCCGAGGAAGATGGTGACGATGTTGATGAGCGGGCCGCTTGCGGTGGAACTGAGGCGCTGGGTGACGCCCGATTCTCGGATCAGGTTGCCGAACATCAGCATGCCGATAAGCGGGCCGCTGGCAGGGATGAACAGGATCGTCACTATGCAGGTGGCGACTGGGAAAACCAGCACAGCGGTTGTTGAAACCGACCGGGCCTGCGGCATGTCGATCTCGCGCTCTTTTTGCGTGGTAAGTAGCCTGATGATCGGCGGCTGGATCACCGGCACTAGCGCCATGTAGCTGTACGCGGCGACAGCTACAGCACCCAAAAAACCTTTGTCATTTGGAACAAGTTTTGAAGTCAGATAGATGGTCGTTGGTCCATCGGCACCGCCAATAATACCAATCGCGGCGGCGTGTTGGATTTTGATGTCCAGCATGTCTCGGAAAATATAAAAGGCTCCCAATGCAGCGATGAAAATACCCAGTTGTGCCGCTGCTCCCAAAAGAAAAGTAATTGGGCGGTTCAGCAGTGGGCGGAAATCGGTCAGCGCACCCACGCCCATGAAAATGATCGGTGGGAGCAACTCGGCTTTTGATATGGCTGTCTTGTAAACAAATCCAAGCAGCGGCCATTTGCCATCGTCTGTTGCCTCCGAATAGGCGCTCATTTCCGCGCCTGGGAGGTTGGCGAGGATGGCCCCAAAGCCGATCGGGATCAGCAGCAGCGGCTCGAAGTTTTTTTTGACAGCAAGCGTGATCAGTACACCGCCGATGATGAACATGACAATGTTCTGCCAGGCCAAGCTGGTGTCCCCCGCGAAACCGGAACTATCGAACAGTTTTTGGAGAATCTCCATTTCAGGCCTCGATGGTCAGGATCGGTTTGCCGGCGGAGACTTCGTTACCGATGACTGCGTGAACTGCCGCGACACGGCCGGCGCATGGCGCCTTCACGTCGTGCTTGGCTTTCATGGCCTCAACAGCGGCGACGACCTGACCTTGGGTGACCGTGTCTCCAACCTTGACGTTGATCTCGACCAACTCGACGTTTCCCTCGAACGGCGAGAACACATCCGTCACTTGGCCACCGCCGCTGGAAGATGCCGACGTTTGGCCAAGCGCAGGAGCGGCGGAAGATGCCGGTGGTTCGATGATAACCTCGTAGGTGCGTGTGCCACCTTCCGCATTAACGGTGACCTTGGTCTTGGTGGGGGCGGTCAGCGTTGCGGCTCCGCCGGCTGGCTCTTTCTTTTTTAGCGGCAGGGTGATCTTGGGTCGGCCCTCAAGCAGGCGAATCCCCTCGTTTAGTTCCATGTTTTTGTCGGGAACGATCGCGGCGGCGACGAGGAACTTGTTTTCGTCCGTGACCTCGATGCCTCGTTCCTTCAAGGCGGCCTCGGCCTCAGCGAGCGTGTCGGGGGCTTCCTCGAGCGGATCGCCGTCGAACGGCGGCAACTCGAGTTGCTCGGCAGCGATTTTTACGACCTCCGCGTCCGGTGATAGCGGCGGTTTGCCGAAGTAGCCAAGGACCGACTTGCCGAAGCCTGCATCGATCTTTTCCCATCGGCCGTGGAGCACGTTGTTGAATGCCTGCAGCCAGTACTGCTGGCTGCCCGGCGTGACGCTAGTCCAGCCGCCGCCGGCACGCACCACCTCGGGGAACTCGGCGAGCACGGCTCCGTATTTGTCGAGGATACCGGCCGACTGCATCATGTGGACGTTCGGGCCGATCGCGCCGCCCGGCATCGGGAAGCCGACCACGCGGGCGTCGGCCGAGGTGGTGACCGGATTGAACTCGTAATCGGCCAGGCCCTCGTTCAGCAGGGACTCAATTTCGTCCATCTTCGTGTGGTCGATGTCGAGGCTGTAACCGGTGCCCTTGAGGGCGTGGGCCATCGAGCGGACGTCCGGCTGCGAGGTACCGGAAGCCAGTGGCCGCACGGCCAAGTCGATGCCATCGACACCACCGGCGATGCCGGCCATGTAACAGGTGACGGCCGTGGAGGCGGTGTCGTGCGTGTGCTGGATGAGCGGAATCTCCGGCGGCAGGATTGCTTTGATGCCCTTTGCCGTCTCGTGGCAGGTGTGCGGATCGGTCGTGCCGGAGGCGTCCTTCAGGCAGACGGAGTCAAAGTGAATGTCGCGTTTGAGCAGCTCGCGCACGATGTTGATGTAGAACTCCGGCGTGTGCGCCTGGTCGGACTGGAACGGCAACCCCATCAGTGCAACGCAAACCTGATGATGCATTCCCGAGTCGACAATTGGCCTGCCTGTTTTGACCAAGTTATCGACGTCGTTCATGAAGTCGAAGTTTCGGTCGATTGTGGTGCCGTGCTTGTGCATTAGCTTGGCCTGCAGCGCGAGTGCGGAGGTGCGCTGGGTGGTCAGAGTGACGCCAGAGACCGAGCGGGTGAGAATCTGCAGATCCGGCTCGGGACCGACGACCTTTCGAATCTCCGACATGCAGTGGAACGGATCTTCGCCAACATAAAAGAATGGCGCCTGAAACCGTGCGCCGCCGCCAAATTCAAAGTGCCGGATGCCGAGCGCGGCGGACGCCTCCACCGCAGGTAGGATATCCTGCAGTCGTGTTTTCCCTCCGAACACACTTTGGAGCCCGTCTCGGAACGGGGTGAACATCACCCGGATTTCTTTTTTTGACTCTGATAATATCATCGAAAATTAAGCGCTTGGCCAAGCGATCAGGTTTTAATTTCGCGAATTTCGGCCATTCGACAGCCGGGGAAAGTTTCGCCCACTGCTTGGCGCACCGCCTCCTCGGCGCTTGGGTTCGGCAGGTCGGTGGCCTTCACAGGGAACGCCCGGCAGATGCTGGTGATCACCCCGGCGAGCAGTGACAAAATCGCCAGCACGGCGGCAAAAGCTACGGCGCAGATTCGCACCAAGTCCATGTCAGAAGGTTCCATCGCACTGGTTACCGGTTTTTTTCCCGGAAGGGCGAGAAACATAGCGCAATAAGTGCCCGGTTTTAAGTCCAAACTTGGCCAAGCCGGTTTCCCGTTGCCCATTCATCCCTGTCGGGGCAAGATAATGACTTGGCAATGACAGTCGTTTCGCAGAGCCTTCCCGTGGCCGTGCACACATATCTGTGCCGGATACCGAAACTTACCAACAACCCATTTTTCTCCGTATTCGCCGATAGCGGATACTTGAATTACCAGACAGAAAATTGATAATAACCATATATCCGAACTGGATACGTTTTTTTTGTCAGAAGCTGATGTCAGGAT
>CAJWPV010000262.1 GCA_913045395.1 uncultured Verrucomicrobiota bacterium
TTGGAAATCTCGAGGTACGCGTCGGCGCTCGGGAAACCGTTGTTGCGTGGTCGATTGTTCACCTTGTCGCCGCCGAAGCCATGGTTGCGGAACACCAGTTCCTTGTCGGCTGTAGTGGCCTGAATGTAGCTTTCCAGCCAGCCGTGGTGTTGCATGCGCTCGGCGAGTGCGTTTCCGATGAGCACAACGTGATCGCCCTTGTTCAACTCCAGCGCCTGGCCGGAGGTTGCTGTCCCCAGGCAGAGCGCAGCAGCCAAGCTGAGCAGCCGAATTTTGGTGGTATGGATATGTAGGTTCATCATTTCAAAAAGTGTGATTATGTAAAAAATCCGCCTGAAACATGCAGAAATGGCCCCATCCATCCCGGGGGAGACAGACGCCCAATCCAATAAGGTATTCAAACGGGGCCAGATTGTTACCAGCCAGTAGCCCTGGAGTAAACCGAGAAAACATTGTGCGGGACACTCTCCTGACTCAACTAAACACCCGCCGGAATAGCTCAATGCTCTTGGCCACACCTTCATCTGCCGGTGCCTTTCCCTCAAACTCCAGCGACACGTAGCCGGTATAGTTCACGCTGCGCAGAATCCGGGCCACGCGCTCGTAATCGAGATCCAGCGTGTACCACTCGCCGCCTCCGTAGTAGGTCTTGGCTTGGACGAAATCCGCCTTGGGCGCGATCTTCTCCAGCTTGGTGTACGGATCCTCTAGGAAATTGCCGGTATCCATCAGCAGGCCCAGCCACGGCGAGTCGATGGCGTTGACGATACGCAGCAGCCCCTCCGGCGTGCGGGTGAGTCCCCAGTGGTTTTCCAGCGCCAACATCACGCCACACTCGGCCGCCTTTGGCAGGCATTTTTCGATGGAGTCGATGCACCACTTGAAGCCGTCGTCCAGCGTGTAGCCAGGCAGGAGCGGCTCCTTACCACGCAGCTCCATCAGCTCGTCAAACGATTTCACCGTGCCCCAGCGGCCGGAGTTGAGCCGGATGCACGGGATTCCCATGCGGTAGGCCAGGTCGATGCATTTCTTCGTGTGCTCGATGTGTTTGTTGCGCACGGCAGGGTCGGGATCGACGAAATCCTGGTGGATCGACAGGCAGATCAAATCGACACCGTTGGTAAATGCGTGCCGCTTGAGCTTCTGCAGATAATCGTTGTCCTCCGAGTCCATCTGCCGGTGGAGGATATCCACCCCCTCGACACCGAGCCGGGCCGTCTTGTCGATCACCGCCTCGATAGACACCTTTGGATCTCGGAAGTGCCAGTAGGAATAGGACGAGATGCCGAGCTTGATGCGCTTGGCCGACGGTGCGGCCGCCCCGGCCAAGCGCGGGATGCCGGTAGTGGCCGCCATGGTGCCAAGCGCTGCGGTGGTCCCGATAAAACTCCGACGGGAGAGAGCGGATGATGGGTTTCTCATGGGCAGCGAGTATTGCGATGCACCCGGTCAATGTCGAGCGCTTGGCCAAGCGACAGGCTTGACGCGGCCAAGGGGCAAACCTAACCTCACGCCGCTCTGGCCAAGCCGATTTCCGGTGGCCCGAATCCCCAGTTTTAACGAAAGACTCCCGTGGAAGTAACCATTACAGACCTGTCCCCGTGCAAGAAACAACTCCGCATTGAGATCGATGCCGAGGCGGTAAACGCCAAGTTTGACAGCGTGGCAAAGGACTTCCGGCGGCACGCCCACCTGCCCGGTTTCCGGCCCGGAAAGGCGCCCCTGGCCAACGTCATGCGCTCCTACGGCGACAAGATAGGCGAGGAGGCCAAGCGAACCCTCATGTCCGACAGCTATGCCAAGGCCCTCAAGGAAAATGGGCTCCGGCCGGTGATCATGCCGGAAGTCGAGGAGCTGCAGTTCGGCCACGGCAAACCGTTTCAGTACCTCGCCACGCTTGAGGTCACCCCCGCCTTCGAGCTGCCGGAGTACAACGGCCTCGAAGTCGAGAAGGAACGTCGCACCGTCACCGGTGCGGACATCGACAAGGCGCTGGACACCCTGCGCGAGCAGCGGGTCAGCTACACCGACGTGGACCGCCCCGCCGGCGAGAATGATTTCATCGTGGTCAACTTCACCGGCACCATTGACGACAAGCCGATCACCGACCTCGTCAAGGTTGCCCGCGGGCTCACTGAGCAAAAAAACTACTGGCTGAATGCCAAACATAACCCGCTGATCCCGGGCATTGTCGAGGCCCTCATCGGTTCCGGCAAGGATGACAAAAAAACTGTTACCGTCACCATCCCCAACGATTTCATCTACGAGGAACTCGTCGGCAAAGAGGCCAGGTACGAGATCGAGATTGTGCAGGTGAAGGAAAAATCCCTGCCCGAACTCGACGACAAATTCGCCAAGGGATTCGGCGCCGAGAGCATAGACAAACTCCGAGAGGGCGTGGAGAACGACCTCAAAAATGAGCTCGAGTATTCACTAAAAAAATCGGTCCGCAACCAGTGCGTGGACAAACTGCTCGACGCCGTGAACTGCGACCTGCCCGAGACGATCGTCAACGAGGCCACCCGGCTTGGCGTGCATAACATTGTTCAACAAAACCACCAGCGCGGCGTTGGCAAGGAGGTCATCGATGAAAACAAGGACCGGATTTACGCCAACGCCAAGGCCGACGCCGAGGTGCGCGTTAAAGCCAACTACATCCTATCTAAAATAGCCGAAAAGGAAGGCATCAAGGTCACCGATCAGGAACTTAGCCGGCAAGTCGCCGCCATGGCGACACAGCAGAAGGTCAAGCCGCAGAAACTGGCCCAGCAACTCAAGGACAACGGCACCATTTACCAGGTTCAGGAGGAAATCTTGAACGCCAAGGTCATCGATTTGCTTGAGGAAAAAGCCAAGGTGACCGAGATCGATCCCAAGCCGGAGGAGGAACACACCCACTCCCACGAGCACGGCCACTCCCACTAGGGCAAAATAGAGTCTTCATTGTCGCTACACATCTCGCGCCTTATTTTTAGTTTCTGACTTGGCCAATCGCCACGCATTGGCCAGACTTTCCCGCCTTCATATGCGTTTTCTTTGCAATCCATGCCTGCTGATTGTTTGTCTACTTTTTTCGCCTTTAGCGAAATGTCAGGCGGCCAAACGTGTACCCTGGGATGGGTCTCGAATGGCTTCGTCGCCGATTCCTGCTCTACCACTGGTGACGGCTAGGGCATTCCCAAACCTCAAGTTTCGGCAGCCGGTTGAGATCCGTTACAACGAAGTGCTCAACCGATTTTTCGTACTTGAACTTGAGGGGTTGGTTTATTCTTTCCCTCCCAACGAATTGGTTGAAAAGGCAGATTTGGTTTATGACCTTCGTGCTAATATTCCGGAAGCGTCACGGGCATATGGA
>CAJWPV010000263.1 GCA_913045395.1 uncultured Verrucomicrobiota bacterium
TTTTTACGGCTTCATGCCGATGCATCATCGCGCCGAAGAGCCGAAGGCATACGATCCACCGTTTGCGTTTGTGCCGAGGGTGCTCGACAACTCCGCCGGAGGGCAAGTGTGGGTGCCAGAGGGGCACTGGGATGCGCTTGGTGGCCGAATGATCCACCTGTCGTACGGTCGTTGCACCGCGCTGCTAGCCCTGCCGGACGAGACGCATCCGGGAACACAAGGGGCAGTGCTGCGACTGCCTGGGCGCTACCTCTCGGGCGCGATGCGCGGCCGGTTCAATCCACACGATGGCCATCTGTATGTGAGCGGCCTGCGCGGTTGGCAGACGGCGGCGGTGCACGACGGCTGCTTTCAGCGGCTGCGATTTGTCGGAGGCGCGCTTCGGCAGCCGATCCGTTATGCGACACGAGCGGGCGAACTGGAGCTGAGTTTCGACGTGAAGCTCGACCGCAAACTGGCGGAGGATCCGGAGAGCTACAGCCTCGAGCAATGGAACTATCTGTGGAGCAGCCAGTACGGATCGAAGGATTGGTCGATTCGCGACCCAAAGAAAAACGGGCGTGACAAAGTTACGATTCCATCGACAAAGTTGCAACCCGATGGCAAGACAGTCGTGTTGAGTTTGCCCGGCTTGAACCGGGCGATGCAGTTTGAATTGAAGTTTGACCTGGACGCCGCTGACGGCGAAATCGTCCGTGGCTCGATAGCCGGCTCGATCAACGAGTTATGACCAACGAACGACAGACACCGAACCCTCCGCTTTGGCTGGTGATGATGACAGCCGCGATGGCCGGCGGCATGGGCTGGGGCATACGCGGGCAATACGGACACGAGACCGGCGCGATGATCGCCGGTGTGCTGGTGAGCCTCGTGCTGGTGTTTCTCTTTTGCCCGGGCAACTCGTCAATCCATGTTATCCGGGCCGCCGCACTAGGCACGATCGCCATGGGCTTTGGCGGCTCGATAACCTACGGGCAAACGATCGGCCTGTCCCATGACACGGCGTTGATCGGCAACTGGGCGGCCCTGCGCTGGGGAATGCTCGGCCTCGCCATCAAGGGCGGTGTATGGATCGGCTTTGCCGGCTTCTTTCTCGGCCTGGGCCTGGGCGGTAAACGCTACCGCCCGTTCGAGATGTTTCTGCTGGTCTTGGGCATGCTCACTGCCGTCGTGGTGGGATGGTGGCTGTTCAACTCGCCGCACGATCCGGAACACAAGCGGCTGCCGTTCTTATATTTTTCCGACCACTGGAAATGGGAACCCGGTGTTGAGTTTAAGTCCCGCCCTGAAATCTGGGGGGGGCTGTGGTGCGCGCTGCTCACCGGCATCCTGTACGCCACCTTGGCCAAGGGCGATGGGCTCGCCCGAAACCTGGCGCTGTGGGGAATACTCGGGGGTGCGCTTGGTTTTCCGCTTGGCCAATCGCTGCAGGCCAGCCATGGATGGAACAGACCGCAACAGGGCAAAGTAACCGTGGCCTACGATGGCAAAAAACCGGTATCGCTGCTGGAACTTAACGCGGAAGCCCCGACTCGGTACGATGAGGAGAAGGTGTTTTCCCTAAACAATCCCGAGGGCGCCAAGAGCATGGTCATCACCTGGGATCATCAGGGACACAACAGCTGGTGGTGGTCCATCGACAACATTGAGATCGACGATGAACAGCAGTCATTGTTCGCCGAAAATTTCGATAGCTTGGACTTGGGACCGTTTGTTTCTGAAAGTGAATCTGGGGGTGATGGCACCGACTGGACAGCAAGCCTGCCAAGGGGATGGTCGATGACTCGAGGCGGTGGCCACGGTCCAACAATAGATCACAAGGTTATTGATGAGCTTCAAACGAACAACGAAACGATCGCTGAGTTTGATGGTTGGACTTTTGTGGATCCGGCTTCCTGGAATGCGACAGCTGGCCAGGGTCGTGACCGGTTCTCCAAAGGCACCGGCGTCATTGCAATAGCCGATTCGGACAAGTTCAACGACAAGTCAGGCGCCAAGTTCAACGCCTCACTTTCAACGCCCCCGATTCATTTAACCGGTATTCAACCTGAAACATTGGTACTCCGTTTTGATTCCAGTTGGAAGCAGAAGAAACATTTCATGGAATCAATCACCCAGTATTTCAACTGGTGGAACATCATGGAGACCACCTTCGGCACGGTGATGGGCGCGGTGCTTGGCCTTGGCCTGTGGCTGAACCGACGACGCGTCGCCGTGTCGTCCGAGCCGGATGTCAGCCCCCTGCCCGGCTGGCTGATCGGCCTGTTGCTGGCGGTGCACGTGTCCCTCCTTGTGTTGGTTGAGTTTGAAAGTAACATTTTTGACAGTAAGCTCAAATGGATCGACGGCGTATACGATCTTGGCCTGATGATGGGGCTCATCCCGCTGGTGGCCTGCGTTCGCGGGCGCTGGTGGCCCTACCTGCAACTGCTGCCCATCACCCTGTTGCCCATCGCCGGCAAGACGCTGCGTGCGCTGGCAGACCCGATCAACCCCAGCGCAAGTTGGCTAGCCTACCTTATCCTGCCAATGCTGCTGGCCGTGACCCTCGCAGTCTGGTTTGCGCGAAAGGCAAAACCGGCCGGTGAACACCCTGCCTTCATCCGCAGCACGCTCCTGTTTTGCACCTGGATTTACTTCGGGTTGAACTATGCCTTCTTTGGCTTCCCATGGCCATGGGAGGCTTGGGGCGGACGCACGCCCAACGCGGTCCTGTTTTTCATCGCCGCCATGGGCCTGACATTGACCGTCTTGTTCTTCGACCCCACCGGGCGGCGATGGCAATTGAGGGCTTGGAAAAAGGGCTGGGATTGACCCCGCTTGGCCAAACGCACACCATCCGCCGCGTGAGAATCTGCCGCTACCTGACCGAGGACAACCAGGTCTGTATCGGCTTGGCCAAGGGCGATGACGCCCTGATCGATTTGTCACCGTCCGGCATCGAGTCGATCACCGCGCTGCTCGAGAGCGGCGACGCGGCCAAGCGCTTGGCCGGCCTGGGCGAACTGCCTGAGACGCCGCTTGCCGACGTGACGCTGCTAAGCCCAATCGAGGTGCAGGAAGTCTGGGCCGCCGGCGTCACCTACCTGCGAAGCAAGGACGCCCGGATGGAGGAGTCCGATTTCAGCGCCACCGCCTATGACCGAGTTTACGATGCGACGCGGCCGGAACTGTTCTTCAAGTCGCTCCCCGAGAAAGTCGTAGCCTGCGGCGAGCCGGTCGGCATCCGCGCCGACGCCCAGTGGAGCGTGCCGGAGCCGGAACTGGTTCTGATGATGAATTCGCGTGGTGACATCGCCGGCTGTGCCGTTGGCAACGACATGAGTTCCCGTGACATCGAGGGCGAAAA
>CAJWPV010000264.1 GCA_913045395.1 uncultured Verrucomicrobiota bacterium
TAGCAGTCCGGGCAGCCGAGCCGGCCTGTCTTCTTGAAATCCGCCTGGCTGAAGCCGCACTTGGGGCATTTCTCCGTGGTGGAGCCGGACTCTTGCATCTCCTGCGAGGCACCGAGCCCCAGCAACAGGTCGGCCAACGAGAAACCGGCCGGGTCATCCACGCCCTTGGCCTTCGAGCAGTCCTCGCATAGGTCGATCTTTTTGGTCTTGCCCTCGACCATCTGGGTCAGGTGAACCGTTGCTTCCTTTTCCTTGCAAATATCGCAGAGCATCCGTCTGGAAAATAAATCGTGTAAGTGCCTCCTGAACAGCGGGGCTAGGTAAATTAGCCCGCAACAACTGCGAATACGTAGCACAAAAACTGCCAGAACAAAAGGCGCAAGCCGGTAAAAATGCCCCTCGGGAACTTGGCCAAGCGTTTGGCTAGTTCGGTGGGATGTTGGCTGGGTTCAGCGCTTGGCGATATGCTCGCCGGAAACCTTCGTTAGTTCCTTGTATGCCTTGACGACCTTTTTGGTGACCGGCCCCGGCTTGCCGTTGCCGATGACCCGTTGGTCAATCTTCACCACCGGCACGATCTCCGCGCCGGTGCCGGTGAGAAAACACTCGTCGGCGTTGTACAGGTCGTACCGCGTCAGGTTGGGCTCCGAAGTCAGCACGCCCAGGTCGGCCACCAGGTCGATCGCTGTGCCACGCGTGATGCCGTGCAGCGCTCCTGACGAAAGCGGCGGCGTGAACATTCGGCCGTCCTTGAGGATGAAAATATTGTCGCCGGTGCACTCGGCCACGTAGCCCTCGGCATTGAGCATGATCGCCTCCTCGTACCCGGCGATGTTCGCCTCGATCTTGGCCATGATGTTGTTGAGGTAATTGAGCGACTTGATGGCCGGGTTGACCGCATTGTGATGATTGCGCGTGGTCGCCACCGTCACGATCTCCATGCCCTTTTTGTAAAGGCTCGGTGGGTAAAGCTGAATCTTGCCGGCGATGATGATCACCTGCGGGTTGGAACAGCGGTTGGGGTTCAGGCCCAGCGTGCCACGCCCGCGCGTGACGACCAACCGGATGTAGCCGTCGGTGAGCTTGTTGCGGCGGCAGGTCTCGAGAGTGGCCTCCATAAACTCCGCATGCGTCATCGGCAGGTCGAGAAGGATCGCCCTGGCCGAGTAAAACAGACGGTCGATGTGCTCCTTCAGCTTGAACACTCGGCCGTGATACGCACGGATGCCCTCGAACACGCCGTCGCCGTAAAGTAGTCCATGGTCGAACACTGACACTTTCGCGTTTTGCTCGCTGTAAAATTTGCCGTTGATGTAAACCTTCATTCCCGAAAGCGGCGGGAAACCTACTGGAAACCCGCCCCGCTTGGCAAGGACGCACGGGGAGCCATTTACCTGCAGCTTGACCGGGTGGACAAATGTATCGAGTTGCTGGACAGTCTGAAGGACAAGCCACTTGGCATGGAGATTGGCGAGTTGAAAACCGATACCACTTGGGATGCGGTGGGGGAACACAAAGTGTTCAAGCGATGATCAGGCAGCCGAACCCAGACGTGGGCCGGTGAATAACTTGGCCTGTGCTTCGGCCATCGCTTGGCATAGCTTGTTCGTCGATGCCCGGTGCGTATCATCAACTGCTTGACGCCGCCATTGGCCACCTCGAGTCGCTCAAGCAGCGGGGGGTGCGCTACGTCGATGTATCGCCGGAGTTACTGTCGCGCCTGGCCAAGCCGACCACACAAAAAACTGCTGCGGCACCGCTTGGTCAAGCGCCGCCAGCCGTCATTTCGCAGCGCTCCGATGAGCCGGATGTTTACCATTCACCCAAGCTCTCCGCGGCCGAAAAAGAATCCGCGCTGGCCAAGCTGCGTGACGAGGCGCTGGCCTGCGTCCGATGCGGGCATCTCGTGTCGTCGCGAACGCAGGTCGTGTTCGGTGTTGGCACCGTCCATGCGGACCTGGTGTTCGTCGGCGAGGCGCCGGGGCAGGACGAGGATAAAGAGGGGGAGCCATTCGTCGGTGCGGCCGGACAACTGCTTACCAAAATCATCCAGGCCACCGGGCTGGACCGTGACAAGGTTTACATCGCCAACATTCTCAAGTGTCGCCCTGACACGCCCGGCAAGGTTTACGGCAATCGCAAGCCGCGCGCCGAGGAAATGGAAACCTGTTTTCCGTGGGTCAAGCGGCAGATCGAGATCATCCAGCCCAAGGTGATGGTGGCACTGGGTGGGACAGCAGTTGAGGGACTTCTAGGTAACATGCCGACTGGCATCACCCGTCTGCGCGGCAACTGGCAAGCCTACCGGGGCGTGCCGGTGATGCCCACCTTCCATCCGTCCTATCTTCTACGCAACCAGTCGTGGCTAATAAAGCGCCGCGTCTGGGAGGATATGATGCAGGTGATGGAGCGCCTCAACATGCCCATTAGCGACAAACAACGAAGCCACTTCCTGCGCAGATAATCTCCGGATTTATTACCTGATAAACAAACGCAGCCGGCGTCCTGTGGGGAGCAACCGGCTGCGGGTTAGTTCTACTTTAGTTTTCCAAATCGGGCCTTCGCCCGTGCTTTACAAGGAGAGTGACTCCTCGTTGATTCGCGTGAACGAATCGAGTTGGGGGGCCTTGAAGCCACCCCGGTCGGCGTTCGCCAGATCCAGGATCGTGTCCAGATCCTCGCCAACCATCATCCGTCCCCAGCGGGTTTGGATCATCGTCTGGTCACCCACCGGTTCAACGGAGATGACCGTGTCGAGGTTGAACAGAACCCTAGAATCCTCCTCGGTGTAACCGGACGGCGAAGCCTGTGTCAGTTTCACGAAGTGTGCCATTTTCTGTTTCCTTTCTTCTGTGATGATTGACCTTCAATCATCGACAAGTGCATTAGGGCACAAGCCGGCGAGGCGTGCAAGGGGAATCGCCTTTGTGACGGTTTTGTGACCTTGGTTAAGCGGAGCGCGCGAGGGCCACGAAGTTATTCCGCCTGGCCAAGCGCCAGGCGGTCGGGGCGGCTGCGGATGTACAGCCACCCGAACTGCGCCGCCTGGCCAAGCGAATAGACGATGTAGGCGAAGATGGCTCCGGCCAGCCAGTCGCGGTGCGCGCCCACGGTCAGACCAATGATGATCACGATCAGGAACATCGCCACCGACTCGGTGACCGCGCGGGTCTTGTGCGAGTGCACGAGCAGCCCCTGGCATAAACTGTTGCCAAACCCGACCGCGGCGAAGGTCAGTGCCGCCCACACGGCCTGGGAGGCGAGCCTGGCCAAGTCCGTGTCGAGTCCGCTCACGGTGCCGAACCAGCCCTTGGCCAACGGCGAGGCGATGATCAGCAGTTGCAG
>CAJWPV010000265.1 GCA_913045395.1 uncultured Verrucomicrobiota bacterium
CCGGCAACACCGGCAAGATCATGAAGTTCATCCCGCTGATCGTGATCCCGACGCTTTTTTTCTCGCTGATTGAGTCGCTGTTTATTCTACCAAAACATCTCAGCAACCTGCGCAAGGTCGAGAACATCGACGAAGGCACCGGCATCGTCGGCGGGTGGCGGCGGTTTCAACATCGGTTTGTCGTGCGGATGGATCAGTTCATCCTGCGCATCTACAAGCCTAGCCTGCGGTGGTGTCTCGAGTGGCGTTACTTGACCATTGCCATCGCCGTGGCGGTGTTCGCCATCACGATGGGCTTCGTGGCGGGCGGGCACATCCGATTTGTATTTTTTCCACCCGTTGAGGGCGACAACGTGGCCGCCACCGTTACCATGCCGCTTGGCACCACCACCGAGGAAACGCAGCGCGCCGTCAAGAAACTGGAGGAAGCCGCCTTTGAAGTTCGCGACCGACTCGATGCCAAAACACCCAAGGGCCATCCCAGCATCGTGCGCCATATGCTCAGCTCGGTGGGCAGCCAGCCGTTCAAGTCAGACCAGGGCCGCGCCGGTGGCAGGATAGCCACTTCCATCAAGGGCGCAAATACCGGCGAGGTACACATCGAGGCCTCGCCGGCGGAGGAACGAATGTTCAACAGCTACGAGGTCGCGCGGCTTTGGCGCGAGATTGTCGGTGACATGCCGGATGCCGAGGAATTGCAGTTCACCGCAGACATCTTCCAGGCCGGTGACGCAATCAATGTCGTACTCACCGGTGCCGACTTTGAACAACTTCAAGCCGCCGCCGAGTGGCTCAAGCAGGAACTGGCCAAGTTCACCGGAGTCATCGACATCGCCGACTCATTCCGCCAGGGCAAGGAGGAGGTGCAGTTGAAAATCAAGCCGGAAGCCGAGGCGCTTGGCCTGACACAATTCGACCTGGCACGACAGGTGCGACAGGCGTTTTACGGGGACGAGGTGCAGCGCCTCCAGCGCGGCCGAGACGATGTCAAGGTCATGATCCGCTATCCGCGCGACGAGCGGCGCAGCCTCGCCAACCTCGAGCAGATGCGCGTTCGCCTCCCGGGCGGCAACGAGGTGCCGTTCACCGATGCGGCTCATGTAACCTACGGTCGCGGCTACGAATCCATCAGGCGTATCGATCGGCGACGTTCCGTCAACGTCACCGCAGACGTCGATGCCGCCGCCGGCAACACGCAGGAGATCAACCGGCAACTTGAGACCGAATTACTCCCCGCAATGCAGTTGGAATTTCCCGGCATCTACTGGTCATTCGAGGGCGAAAAAAGCGAGCAGGCCGAGACCATCGCCAGCCTTCAGTATCTCTACATCATCGCGCTGATCATTATTTATGCGCTGCTGGCGATTCCATTCAACTCCTACATTCAGCCAATCATTGTCATGGCAGCGATCCCGTTTGGCCTCATCGGAGCGGTCTGGGGGCACGTCGTGATGGGCATGGACGTAACGATCCTATCCGGCTTCGGCGTGGTTGCACTGACCGGCGTGGTTGTCAACGACAGCCTTGTGATGGTGGACTACGTCAACCGCAAGCGCGGCATCGGCCTGAGCGAAATGGAATCAGCGCGCCAAGCTGGTTTATCCCGTTTTCGGCCGATCCTGCTCACATCGCTCACCACCTTTGCCGGCCTGACGCCGTTGCTGCTCGAGAAAAGCCTACAGGCCAAGTTCCTCGTGCCAATGGGCATCTCGCTTGGCTTCGGTGTCATTTTTGCCACCGTGATCACCCTCATCCTCGTCCCGGCAATGTACCTCATCCTTGAGGACATCCGCACCTTCCTCTTCGGCCCTGAAGATAAATTGTAAAGCCAAGCGCTTGGCTTGAGGTGTCGAGGCAACTAACCTGCCGCCGTGAAACGCCTGCTCTATTGTCTAACGATTATCATCGCGCTTGCCCTGCAATCCACGACCACGGCCAAGCCGAACATTCTGTTCATCATGGTCGATGACCTCGGAAAAGATTGGATTTCCTGCTACGGCGCGGACGAAATCGATACCCCGAACATCGATCGCTTGGCCAAGGGCGGCCTCAAGTTTCACAACGCCTGGTCGATGCCGCAGTGCACGCCCACACGCGCCACGCTGCTCACCGGCCAATACCCCTGGCGCACCGGCTGGGTGAATCACTGGGACGTCCCCCGCTGGGGTGTCGGCTACTTCGACTGGGCAAATTACACCACCTTCGCCAATGTGATGAAGAGCGCCGGCTACTCCACCGCGATCGCCGGCAAGTGGCAGATCAATGACTTTCGGCTCGAGCCGGAGGCGCTTGGCAAACTCGGCTTCGACGACTGGGCCGTCTGGACCGGCTACGAGACCGGCAATCCGCCGAGCGCCGAGCGCTATTGGGATGCCTACATTCACACCCGCGCTGGCAGCAAAACCTACAAGGACAAATTCGGCCCGGATATTTATTGCGACTTTCTCATCGACTACATGAAGCAACACCGCGACGAGCCAATGATGCTCTACTTCCCCATGGCGCTCACGCATGGCCCGCTTGTGCCGACTCCCGACGAACCGAAGATCACCACGGGCAAGGACAAGCTCAAGGCGATGGTGCGCTACACGGACAAACTCGTCGGGCGGTTGGTCAACACGCTCGACAACTTGAAAATCCGCGATCGCACCCTCGTGATTTTCACCACCGACAACGGAACCAGCGGCGGGATTCGCGGCACGGTCAACGGCAGGCGCCCAAGCGGCGGCAAGGCCTCCAAGTTCGAGGGCGGCGTCTGCCAACCGTTCATCGTCAACTGCCCCGGCCTTGTCCCCGGCGACCGCGAGACCGACGCGCTGACCGACTTCTCCGACCTGCTGCCGACCTTCGCAGAGCTTGGCCAGGCGAAGCTGCCCAAGGGCGTTACGCTCGACGGCAAGTCGTTCGCACCGTTGCTGCTTGGCCGGGCAGACGACTCGCCGCGCGACTGGATCATGGCGCTTGGCCACGGTGCCGGGCGACTCGACGAAAACGGCGTGCGCGGCACGAACGACTTCGCCGACCGCGTCCTTCGCGACAAGCGCTACAAAGCCTGGCTGGAGCACGAGCCAAAAATCACCGCGCTGTACGACCTCAAAACCGATCCGCTCGAGCAAAATAATTTGCTCAACAGCGACAAGCCAGAGCACTTGACCGCGCTGAAAAAATTCCGAGCCATTATTGCCGGCCAACCAAAGGTCGATGGCCGCCCGCTCTATCGCCCGCGCAAGGCCAACTCATGGGACAAGCAATTACAGGCCAAGGCGGAGAAACCGGCGGGCAACAAGCCTAAGCGCGAACGCCGACGCAAACGCAAGGCCGCCCAGCAATG
>CAJWPV010000266.1 GCA_913045395.1 uncultured Verrucomicrobiota bacterium
GGTGCGCTGGTCCAACGGCAAAACCACGCGCACCTCCCTGCCTGCCGGCCTGACCGGGATCACCATCATGCCGGACGGAAAAATTCTCGAACAGAAATCCAGGTAGTGTGTCTCTTTACGGTGACGCCATTGATGGTGCATGCTAGCTTTTTCGCGCGTTGAAACAGATTGCCCAATATCAGGACGGACGGCTGGAACTGCAGGAGGTGCCGCGTCCCGTCCCGCCGCCGGGCGGGGTGCTGGTGCGGACGACGCACTCAGTCATCTCGATCGGTACCGAGAAAATGAAGGTTGAGCAGGCCAAGATGAACCTGCTCCAAAAAGCCAAGACCCGACCCGACCAGGTTCGCAAGGTGATCGATACCGCGCGGAATATCGGCTGGAAATCCGCCTACGAAAAAGTGCGCAACCGTCTCTCGTCGCCGACGCCGCTGGGCTACAGCGCGGCCGGGATTGTCGAGGCGGTGGACGAGGGCAACTCCCGTTTTCGCGTCGGTGATCGTGTGGCCTGCGGCGGCGCCGAGTGCGCGTTTCACGCCGAGTATATCGCCGTGCCAGATATGCTCGTAGCTAGGGTGCCGGAGCACGTGCCGATGTGGCAGGCGGCCTACACGACGCTGCTCTCTATCGCGATGCAGGCGGTGCGCCAAACCGAGCCGCGATTGGGCGACCGGGTACTGGTGATGGGGCAGGGATTGGTCGGTCTGTTGGTCACCGGCTTGCTCAGGGCCAACGGTGCGCGCGTCATGGCGGTGGATCTCGATGAGTCACGCTGTGCCCACGCATCCGCGATGGGTGCCGAGCGGGTGGTGGTTTCGCCGTCGCAGGATTTGCAGAATGAAGTGCGCGAATGGACCGACGGCCACGGCGTCGATGCCGCGGTTGTCTGTGTCGGCACCGATAGCAACGCGCCCATCGAGCAGTGCGCCGACGCGCTGCGCGACCGTGGCCGCATGGTCGATGTCGGCATCACGAAGATCGAGTTGCCGTGGCGCATCTTTGCCAACAAGGAACTCGACGTGCGTTTTTCGCGCTCGTACGGCCCGGGCCGGTACGATCCGTCGTACGAATGGGGCGGCGCCGATTATCCGATCGGCTACGTGCGCTGGACCGAGCAGCGCAACTTTCAGGCTTGTTTGCACCTGTTGAGTGAGGGAGAGATCGACCTGGGTGCGATCACCACCCGGCACGTGAAATTCGGGGATTCGTTGCCGGTGTACCAGTCGCTTGGGGACGGTGGTTCGCAGGACGTCGGCGTGGTGATGGAGTACGGCGAACCGGACGACACACCGGACCAGGCCGAAGTCAAGCCAGCCACCGAGCCGGCCGACATCCCGTCGGCCAGACGCTTGGCCAAGCCGGTGAACCGGCTCGACGTGATCGGTGCGGGCAACTTCGCCCGGACGATGTTGCTGCCGAGTCTCAAGGGCAGGATTCCGCTTGGCACGATCGTCAACAACACCGCGCTCAGCGCGAACCACGTGCGTGACAAGTTCGGCTTTGCCGAGGCGGCGAGCGACCCCGCAGCCGCGCTTGGCCAGGCGGGCGATGGCGCGGTGCTGATCGGCACGCGCAATCATCTGCACGCGCCGATGGTTCTGGCCGCGCTCAAGTCAGGGCGGCATGTGTTTGTCGAGAAACCGCTCTGTCTGTCGCGCGCCGAGCTGGATGAAATCGACGCGACGATTGCGGATCATCCGCAGAGTGTGCAGGTCGGGTTCAACCGTCGCTTCGCCCCGGCGAGCGTCGAGTTGAAGCGGCGACTCGATCGTGTTCCCGGCCCGAAGTCCGCCAGTTACCGCGTGTTCGCCGGCAAGCTCGATGCTGACCATTGGTATGCCAACCAGGATGAGAGCGGCGGGCGCGTCATCAGTGAGAGCTGCCATTTCCTCGACTACTTTTGCTTCCTGTTCGACTCGCGGCCGTCGCGCGTTACGGCGCAGACAACCTGGCCGGCAGGCGGTGCGCTGTCGTTGCCGGACAGCGTCACGGCGCAGGTCGAGTTTGCTGACGGCTCGAGCGGGCAGCTGATTTATTCCGCCGAGGGCGACACGACCTACCCCAAGGAGCAGTGCACGGTTTACGGTTCCGGCATCGTGGCGGATATCATCAACTTCCAGTCGCTGGCGATTCACCAACGCAGCTCGAGGAAACGATTCCGGTACGGCTCGAAAGGCCATGCAGAGCAGATGGCCGCGTGGCTGGCATTCCTGCACGGCGAGGCGGAGCACCCGCTGCCGTACGCCGCGGCGCGGCAAAGCATGCGTCTCACGTTCGCCGTGCTCGAGTCGATCCGCGAGGCCCGATCGGTGGAGGTTTGACAATGGAACTCAGGACGATATTTCGGGCGCTCAACTCAGCGGAGGCGCAGTTGGTTCGCTCACAGCTTGAGGCGGCTGACTTTGATGTGTTTGTCGCCGACGAGAGCAGTGCACTGGCAGTTGAGTGTTATGTACTCGGCGTGGGGGGCATCCGCGTGCAGGTGCCCGGAGATCGGGAGGCGGACGCGCGGGAGTTTTTGAAATCGTGTGGTCACACGGTCGAATGACAGCCACCCGTCGCAAAGAGCTTGGCCAACTTCAGCGCTGCTTGGCCAGCGGCGTGCTGCGCATGGACGAAATCACGCTTCAGCGGCACGCTGGCGACAAGTGGTTCGCCACTAACCCGCCCGACGCGGTGGCCTTCCCGCGCAGCACCAGGGCGGTCGCGGATATTCTCAAGTTCGCCAACCGGCATCACATCCCGGTGACCGCGCGCGGTGCGGGGCATGGCTATGTTGGCGGCTGCGTGCCGGTGCGCGGTGGCATTGCGTTGAGCCTGGCTCGGATGAAGCGAATTCGCGAGATCAGCGGGAGTGACTTCGTAGCCGTGGTTCAACCAGGAGTCATTACGGCCGAGTTGCAGGACGCTGCCGAGGCCAAAGGGCTGTATTATCCGCCCGATCCGGCGAGCCGAGCGGATTGTAGCATCGGAGGAAACATCGCCACTAACGCTGGCGGCCCGCGTTGCCTCAAGTACGGCGTCACGCGCGATTACGTGCTCGGGCTCGAGGTTGTCTTGCCGGACGGCTCTGTCGCGAATCTCGGCGGGCGTTGCCACAAAAACAAAACCGGCTTCGACCTGGCGCGGTTTTTCGTTGGCTCGGAAGGTCTGCTCGGGATCGTCACCGGGGCGACGATGAAGCTGCTGCCGCTGCCGCCGTTCCGGGCCTGTGTCGGCATGGGCTTCGGCTCTATGCGCCATGCCGCCCGGGCGATCCAGGCGATTTTCAAGGCCGGCTTTCTGCCGTCGGCGGTCGAGGTCGCCGATGCCTTCACGCTGACAGCGGC
>CAJWPV010000267.1 GCA_913045395.1 uncultured Verrucomicrobiota bacterium
CCGCCCGGCCTGCCGCTAAACTTGGCTGATCGACAACTCATGAAAACATGTCATTCCACCATCCTTCTGCTTGGCTTGGGCATCGTGCTGGGTGTCACCGGCTGCACCACACCCCGGCTCGCCCAGCAAAAAAGGGTCATTTACGGTGAGCGCAATGACCACCAACTGGCCTACGAATTCATTCAGCCACGGAAAACCAACGGCCTCGGCGTTGTGGTGATGGTGAGTGGCAGTTGGCGGTCGAACCCAAGCGACTTCAAGCCGAGGATTGGCAAGGCGTTCCTGCGGCGCGGCTACTCGCTGTTCGCCGTGTCTCACCTCTCTCAGCCCAAGGCAACCATCCCGGAGATTTACGAGGACATCACCCGTGCGGTACAGCACATCCGCGAACACGCTGATGAATATGGCGTCGATCCGGGCCAGCTTGGCGTTACCGGCGCTAGCGCCGGCGGGCACTTGAGCCTGATGGTCGCCACCCGAGGCAAGGAGACCACCGGCAAGACGGACGGACTCGTCCGGGCAGTGGCGATATTCTTCCCGGTCACCGACATGCTGAACCTGGGTAAGCCCTCCAAAAAAGAGAAGGATGGCGGGCCACCGAAGAAATTCCGGATGGTGTTCGGCATCGACCCGGACGATATTGATGCGTGGAATCGAGTCGGCCGCGAGTTGTCACCGATCCACCACGTTGATGCGGACACGCCACCGGTGCTGATCATACACGGCGACGCCGACACGGTGGTGACAATCGATCAATCCGAGCGGTACACCGAGACCGCCAAAAAACGTGGGGCCAAGGCGAAACTCATCCGCAAACGAGGCAAGGGCCATGGCTGGGCAACCATCCTGTGGGACATGCGAAAATTCGCAAAGTGGTTCGACGAACACCTCGAGCCATCCGACGCCAACTGACGCTCACTCGCCCGTCGTTAGCCACTCTAGATTGAAGTGGGCGTGTTTGATCGACTTGCCCTCGCCACCGGACTTTGGGTTCCTTGTGAAAATACTGTACGTCACATGCAGCGTGCCGTCCCTGGCCTGGATGATCGATGGATAGTGGTACGAGCCCGTGCCGGGCCTACTATGCTGTAGGTACCGTTTCCAGCGGAAGGTTTTGCCTTCGTCCTCCGACAACGCCACGGCTAGGTTATGCCGACCGCTCTCGGTATCGTTGTAAATCACGAGGAACCGCCCGTCGCGCAGGTTCATCAACTCCAGTCCCGCACCGGGGTTCGGCAACAGCGGATGGTCATGCACCTTCCCCCAGGTCTTGCCGAGGTCGGTTGACTCCGCCACATGCACGCGCTTGGGTGCCGGGCCGTTGTCGCGCATGTAGGCAACAAGTGTGCCGTTTTTCTTTCGCGCAAAACTGGGCTGAATGTTGCCGCCGCCCACCATCGGCTCACTCATCGTCCAGTTTTTGCCAAGATCATCGCTGTAAATGGCTGTAGCAAAATCGAAACCGTCCGAGTAAAGCCCGACGATCATTCGTCCTTCCCTGGCGATGTAGGGATGCGCCCTCGTGAACCAACCCAGCCGGCGGGTCAGCTTGTCGGCGGCCTGCTCGTACTTGCTCCTAACCCACCTGGTTTCACGGTCGGTTAGTTCCCTGTCACCCAAATACTCGCCCATCTTGCGACGAACGACTGCCTCGAAACTGGTGCCCGGTTTCATGTGCATCACTTTCTCCGTGTGCCAAACCGGCGCTTGGCCGAGCCGCTGGTAGTCGCTCGAGATTTTGTACTTCATCAGCGCCGACTCCCAACGGTTGTCGAGGATCGTCGGCCACAGGAGCCAAAGCCTCTCATTCGCATCGATCATCATGCAGCAGTTTGTGTCAGGGAACCCCGGCGTGTCCGCCATTGAGAACGGCTTCGTCCAGTGGCCGGTGCTCGGGTCGAGCTTGGCACCGAGAATCTCGACATCGTCCGCCGTCCGCTCCCCGGAGCCATGAAACCAGCAGACCAGAAACTCGCCGGAGGGCGTCTCAACGATGCATGAGCCGTGATTGTGCCAATGCTCCAGTGGGAAAATCAGCTCGGCTTCGAGGAATGGCTTGGCCAGACCGGAAACAGCCGCGCCCAAGGCAATTAAGATTGTGACGACTCGGTTCATAACGATCAGAAGAGACAACTATACTTGGCACCGGCCGAGGGTCAAACGCCCCTGCGCTTGCAAGCGGAACTTGCAACAGGACGTGGTTTGCTGTAGTTCACCCGACCGCGTTTTCGCGTGGCAGGCCACCGAGCCGGCCTCCTCGCTTCAGCCCCAGCCGGGGCAATTGCCAATGGCATTGATCGTACAGAAATTCGGCGGATCGTCGGTAGCCGACATCGACCGCATCCGCAACGTCGCCAACCGTGTGGCCGAATACCGCCACCGCGGCGACCAGGTCGTCGTGGTCGTCTCCGCGATGAAGGGGGTCACCGACAACCTCATCGAAATGGCCAAGTCGCTCATGCCAGTGCCCAGCGAACGCGAGATGGACATGTTGCTCTCCACCGGCGAACAGACCACCATCGCCCTGCTGGCCATTGCGCTGCAGTCGATGGACATCCCGGCCGCATCGCTCACCGGAGCACAGGCCGGCATTGTGACGGACGGCGTCCACTCGAAGGCAAAAATCCGCAACATCACGCCTAGGAAAATCCACGCCCTGCTCGACGCCGGCAACGTGACCATTGTCGCTGGGTTCCAGGGCGAGACCAGCGAGGGCCACATCACCACGCTGGGCCGCGGCGGCTCCGACCTCACGGCGATTGCACTCGCGTCCGCGCTCAAGGCAGACCTCTGCCAGATTTACACGGACGTCGACGGCGTGTACACCTGCGACCCGCGCATCGTGCCCACGGCGAAAAAGCTCGAGGAGGTTTCGTACGACGAGATGCTCGAACTCGCCAGCCTCGGCGCGAAGGTGATGCAGTCGCGCTCGGTGGAGTTTGCCAAGAAGTTCGGTGTCATTTTCGAAGTTCGCTCCAGCCTCAACGACAACCCCGGAACCCTTGTGAAGGAAGAAACTCAAAGCATGGAAGGCGTCGTGATTCGCGGCGTGTCGCTAGACAAGAACCAGGCCAAGGTCACGCTCGTCGGCGTGCCGGACGAACCGGGCATGGCTGCCCGCGTGTTTCAGCAGCTGGCCGGCTCGGCAATCAACGTGGACATGATCGTGCAGAACGTCAGCCACGGTACCGACACCCCGTCGACTGACCTCTCGTTCACCCTTGACAAACCGGACATGACCAAGGCACAGGACGTCCTCGAGAGCATGCGCGACGACATCGGTTTTGCCGACGTGCTCGCCGACGAAAACATCGGA
>CAJWPV010000268.1 GCA_913045395.1 uncultured Verrucomicrobiota bacterium
GATGGTGCCGATGTCCTCCCAGTAACCCTGGTAAACGAAGGAGTAAACCTCGTGCGATCCGATGGATCTCGGGATGATGTGTTTCCCGAAGTCGGTCATCTCGTTCTCGAGCAACTCTATAAGCGTCTGCCGGTTGAAGAGATAAATTCCCATCGACGCAAGGTAGTGGTCGCTGCCCGACTCAAGCTCCTGCTTGGCGAGTTGCTCGGCGGGGAGCTTGAGTGAATCGAGCAACTCCGGCGTGCCGGGCTTCTCGACGAACCTGCTGATCCGGCCCTGCTCGTCGTTGTGCATAATGCCAAAGCCCGGGGCGAACTCGCGCCCCACCGGGATGGTGGCCACGGTCAGTTCCGCATCCCTCTCCATGTGCGAGGCAATGATTTCGCGAAAGTCCATCCGGTACAGCTGGTCTCCACTCAGGATCAGCATGTACTCAAAGTCATTGTTCAGGATGTGGATCAGGTTCTTCCGAACGGCATCGGCCGTGCCCTCGTACCACGAGTCGCTCGTCGGGGTCTGCTCTGCCGCAAGAATGTCAACAAAACCCTGCGAAAAGTGGTCGAACTTGTAGGAGTGGGAAATATGCCGATGCAGCGAGGCCGAGTTGAACTGGGTCAACAGATAAATCTGGTTCAGCCGGGAGTTGATGCAGTTCGAGATGGGGATGTCCACCAGGCGATACTTCCCGGCCAGTGGCACGGCCGGCTTTGAGCGGTCACGGGTCAACGGAAAAAGGCGTGACCCCTGCCCTCCCCCCATTACCACTGACAACACCCGGGCCTTCCCTACTCTTGTGACTACCTGCGACATTACGGATGAATCCCTTAACTCTGCTAGTTCTACGCTGGGTGAAGCTACTCGGCGACGAGTTGCAGGATGCTCCCCGCTGGGTCGCGCTTGGTCGCCGGGTTGGCTACCAGTGGCAGCAGGTAAATCTCACCGGCGGCATCCTCGCCGAAACTGGCGATCTGGTACACGGTGCCTTTTTGCTGATGAATGGTGCCGTGCTCGGTCGCCTTGCCGTCCTTTTGGCGGACGGCAAAAATCAGGCCGGTGGTGAAGTCGCCGTAAACGTACGCGCCGCGCAGCGCGGGGATCGCTTGGCCGCGATAGACGTAGCCGCCGGTGATGCTCACGCCATAGCCGTGGCCGGGAAATCTGGATTCCTTCTCGATTCCAGCGTGGTGCGCGTACTCGATCACCGGGTCGATCCAGTCGCCCTTGGCCGGGCCATCCTCCTTAAATTTGTGGAACGACTCACGGATGTTCCAGCCGTAGTTACCGCCCTTTGTGATGAGGTTGACCTCCTCCCATTTGTTCTGCCCGACGTCCGCCGCCCAGAGGTCGTCGGTCTCCCGGTCGAAGCTCATGCGCCAGACGTTGCGCAGGCCGTACGCCCAAATCTCCCCGCGGGTACTGTCCTTTCGCCCGGCAAACGGGTTATCCGCCGGGATGCCGTAGGACAGCTTGCCTGTGCGGGTATCAACGTCGATACGGAAAATCTTGCCCAACAGCGTGCTCAGATTCTGTGCGTTGTCATGCGGATCATTGGCTTTGCCGCCATCGCCCGAGGCAATGTAGAGCTTTTGATCCGGGCCGAACAAAATCACGCCACCGTTGTGATTCCAGTACGGCTGAGCAAACTCAAGCAGGACGCGCTCCGACTTCATGTCGGCCCGGTTCGGGTGCGCCTTGGCCACGCTAAATTCGCTGACCACGCTGCGCTTGGGATCCTGCTGCGAGTAGTAAACGTAAAATTTCCCGTTGGCCTTGAACCTGGGATGGAACGCCATTCCCAACAGACCCTCCTCGTTTTCCCGCCAAGGCTTGCGCTTGGTGATGTCGAAAAACACCTCCCGCTCCGGCTTTGCCGAGTCTTTGTCCTTGGGCAAAATGATGATGGAGCCCCCCTGCTCGAGGCAGAACAGCCGTCCGGTGCCGTCCGGTGCCGTCTCAAGCCAAAGTGGTCGGGTGGTCTCGAGCCCCTTCCAAACCGGCTTCAAACTCACCTTGGGCAACTCTGCCACGGCGGCAGCCAAGCCGACCACCAGCGATAATCCTACGGAGAAAAAACGCGATTGCATGGGCGGAGTAAACTTGCTCAAGTCCCCCAAGTCAATCAACCGGCAAAGAGCTGATGTCAGGATTTGTTGTCATTATCCGTTCTATTTACCGTGGCGCTAACTGAGCAGGACATTTTGCAGCGTCTGATGAGCCAGCGCGACCGCGTATCGGCTGCGGCCTGGCTGGTGGTCCGAAATGCGCACACGGCCGAGGATATTTTCCAGAATGTCGCCCTCAAGGCGATGACCAAGGGGACGCAATTTGAATCCGGCGGCGCGCTCATGTCATGGGCGTTCATCACCGCCCGGCGCGAGGGCATCGACTGGCTACGCCGCCAAAAGAATGCGCCGGTCTGCCTCGACGATACGATCCTCGAGCTACTGGAACAGGAATGGGCGGATGAAGCGACGGCGCAGGGCGGCATACGCGGCCAGGCGCTACGCGATTGCCTCGAGGAGTTGCCCGCCAAGTCGCGTGATCTGCTCAAGCGGCGCTACTTTGACGGGCATGCATGCGAGGAGGTGGCGGCACAACTCGGTGCCGGGCTCGACGCGGTTTACAAGCGCCTATCACGTCTGCACCAGTCACTGCGTACGTGCATCGAAACCAAGCTGGCCCAGCCGGCTGGCTGAAGAATTTCACCAAATGGCATCGAACGAGGATCAGAACGAACTTTTGCTGCGGTACTTGGACGGGTCGCTCGACCCAAGTGACCAAGCGATGGTCGGCGACCTGCTGCGCGGCGATGCCGGGGCGCGCGCCTTTCTGCGCGGGGTAGCCGAGCAGGCGGTTGTCGTGGCCGACGTTGAGCGTATCGACCAGCACAAGCCCCAGCCAGCCAAGGTCGTCGCGCCGGAATTTCACCCCTGGAAATGGGCGGCCGCCGCTGCGGCAGCGCTCGTGTTTCTGGCGGCGTTCACGATCGCCAGCATACCGCCTAGGCACATGGTGGCCAGGGTCAGTGCGATCCTCGGCCCCTGCCAGTACATCGCTGCAGACGGCAAGGTGCGGGACGAAGTGAAAGTCGGCACTATGCTGAAAGTCGGTGACACGATCAGGACGCGCTCGAGCAGCGCTTGGGTGAAACTGGCCCTGAACGACGGCTCGGTGATGACCATTGCCGGACGCTCGCGGCTGCGGCGGCTCAACGTCGATGGCCGGCGCGGGTTTCAACTGGCCTACGGGAATCTTTGGGCGACGGTGGCGCAGCGGACCGGGGCCAAGCCGGTCTCGATCCAG
>CAJWPV010000269.1 GCA_913045395.1 uncultured Verrucomicrobiota bacterium
GATGAGCGTCGACACGACCAGGCCCAGCGACAGAATTGCCGCCACGCCGTACCACGGTTGTTTGCCTACATCAGCCATAAAATCCCCAATTGCACCAAGCCAATCACAAAACCCAGAACAGCGCCAACTCCTTCGATGAACCGGAACTCTCGTTTCATGATGCCAAGTAGCATTTCCTCCAGTTTGTCGCTGGAGAATGCCGCCACCTTCTCGCGAACCACCGCCTCGACATCCATGTTTTTCTCGAGGTGACTGACAAACAGATCGCCCAGTTCCGGCACCGCCTTGGCAAGGCTCTCGACCAGTGAGTGCTTGATTTTGGCCACCATGTCCGAGCCGAGAAACATCGACGCTATCGGGATCGCTTCCACTAGGTTGTTCTGCAGAAAGTTATCCACCCTGACCTCGATCGTCGCGGTGACGTGCTCAATGAACTCGTCCCCTTTCAAATGCTTCCGCACGTCCTCCATCGAGAATAGCTCGCGTGCGACCAGTTGGCCAAGCTTCTCCGCCAGCGCCTGTTGCCGCTTGGGGAATACGCCCTGCACGCGCAACCCAAGGATGCGCCACTCCTCGCGCGGGTGGAACAGCATCCGCACGGCGAGGTAGTTCGTGCCCCAGCCGATAGCGGCGGCGATCACCGGCAGCAGGCACCACATCCACTTGAAATCTTCCGGGCCGGCTTCAGTCATCCTGGGTGGGTTGAATAGCGGTTTTCCTATTGCGCCTGGGCTGCTGGCCGATGTGCTGTGCGCCACGGTTGCGCGCCAGCGACACTTGCCGGTGACGCTCAAGCAGTCGCGACCGTCGCTCCGGCGTCAGGCCGTCGGCGCAGCGCGGGCAGCTCACGCCCCGTTCGTATTTTGGCGACTGCTTGTCGGCCTGCGTGAGCGGCCAGCGGCAGCCGAAACACACCTCATATTCGCCCTGTTCGAGCCCGTGCTTCACCGACACGCGGTGGTCGAACACAAAACAGTCGCCCTCCCAGAGGCTATCCGCCTCGGGCGTGTTTTGCAGGTAGTTCAGAATGCCGCCACGCAAATGGAACACATCCTTGAAGCCGTGCCGGAGCAGGTAGGCCGATGCCTTTTCGCAACGGATGCCGCCAGTGCAGAACATCGCGATCTTCGGGTGCTTTTCCGGGTCGAGATTTTTCCGCACGTACTCCACCCACTCGCCGAACGTCCCGGTCTTGGGATCGATCGCGCCGCGGAACGTGCCCATCTCCACTTCGTAATCGTTGCGCGTGTCGATCACCGTCACTTTGGGATCGCTGATTAGCGCGTTCCAGTCATCTGGCTCGACGTATTCGCCAACGCCGGCGCGCGGGTCGGCATCAGGCGTACCAAGCGTCACGATCTCCGGGCGCAGCAGCACCTTCATCCGGTGGAAGGTAATCCGCTCAGTGCCGGATAGCCGAGCGGACAATTTGGCCAAGCGCTCGTCGCTTCGAATGAACTCGAGCACTGACTCTACCCCGTCTTTTGGCCCGGCGATGGTGCCGTTGATGCCTTCGTGTGCAAGGATGATCGTGCCTTGCACCAAGTGGAGATCACACTCCTGCTTCAACGGCGTCCGCTTGGCCTCAAAGTCGGGCAGATCGACAAACTGATAAAATGTGGCAACGGTGCAATCCATGCGCTTGGCCAAGCGGACGCGTCGCTTGGCCGGGGAGGATGCAAAAATCCGGCTTCCACAACAAGCCATTGTCATCGGCAACAACTTGACATCGGTATAACCAAGCGGAACGATCGTTCGTGGATGGAACGGGAGCAATCGAACATACCATGGCGTTTTCTCGGCGGATTCTTTGGCGTCACGCTGCTGCTTTACTTCGTAGGGTTTTACGGTGTGGAGCACCTACGCGAACGCAAGGGTCCCTGGCGCGTGGAGTTCGATGCGGCAGCGACCGGCGGCCCGACAACGATCATCCACCAGCGGGCGCTGGGGATCGATGGCTTTCGCGTCGTATTCGAGGGCGCTAGCTCTGGTGGGCTCAAGAGTGATGTGGTGGTATTCGATAATCCCAAACTCAACGCGCAGTCGATGGACACGACGCCCGAGAGCAGTCAGGAACTCAAGCAGCGATCCTTCGAGGTGCCATTTGGCGAGTGCATCTACCAGGACCTGATGTTCCTGCCCGGTGTAGTGACGATGAATCTGCTGGGTCACGAGATCGAGTTGATGCCCCGCACCCTCGTCATCGACAAAAAGGAAATCCCATGGAGCACCCCCGCCGGCGGGATCGCCGTCCCGCCGCCCGTTGAGGGCCCGGATGTCATTTCGAACTAGAAGGCTTGACCCTCGGGAGTGGCTTGGTGATAATATATATTAAATAGTTTAATAAAAAATCTTCTCGACTTGGCCTCACAATGCTATCTACAGCTTTTACCGGTCGATTGGTTAGCTTGGACCAAGCGGGTCAGATGGCCTTGAGTTTGGGTAGGTCCTGTGAATCGACGAGGCCGACCGGTTCACGTTTGGCGTTGACGACGATGAGGTCATCGATGTTTCGCCCGTTGAAGATGTGAATGGCGTCGGCGGCCAGGGCATCTTCGCGCAGGCAAATAGGCTTGCGGGTCATGACCTTGGCCAAGGTCTGATCCAGCACGCCATCGCCCTCGGCCAAATGGCGGCGCAGGTCACCGTCGGTGAAGACGCCGGCCAACTTGCCGGATTTGTTCACCACACTGACGCTGCCGGACTTAGCCTTGCCCATGAGAAGCAGCGCCTCGCGGACGATAGCTGTTTGCGGGGCGACCGGATTGCGAGCGCCACTGCGCATGATGTCGGCCACTTTGAGCAACAGGGTGCGTCCGATGGCACCACTGGGATGCCGTTTCGCAAATTCCGATTTCTTGAAGCCGCGCGCCTCAAGCACGGCCATGGCGAGTGCGTCGCCCATAACGAGCGAGGCGGTGGTGCTGGCGGTGGGGGCCATGTTGAAGGGACAGGCTTCTTTAGGCACCTTGACGTTGAGTACGACTTCCGCGTGTTGGCCAAGGGTGGATCGCGGCGCGCTGGTTACCGCGACGATCTGCACGGCGAATCGCCGGATGGCCGGCAGCAGATTGATGAGTTCGTCGGTCCCGCCGGAGTAGCTCAAGGCGAGCAGGACATCGCCGTCGTTGAGGATGCCGAGGTCGCCGTGCATGGCATCGACGGTGTCGAGCAACACGGCGGGCGAGCCGGTGCTGGTGAAGGTGGCGGCGATCTTGCGGCCGATATTGCCTGACTTGCCCACGCCAAGGACAACGATCTTTTGCCGCTTGGCCAAGGCGGGGACGATCAGTTCCACCGCC
>CAJWPV010000270.1 GCA_913045395.1 uncultured Verrucomicrobiota bacterium
CAGTTTTTTCAACCAACTCATCGCCGCCTTCAACGGCTGGACAGACACCCGCAACGATCCGGCCAGGGCGATCACCTTCGGCGATGGCACGCCACTTGATTCGGGAGACGTGGCTGCTGCCAGCGCCATCGCCGACGAAGTCACCTTCGATATCCGATGGGAAGCCGGCGATCTTGCCTTGGTTGACAATTACGTCGCCATGCACGGCCGCCGTAATTTCAAGGGGACCCGCAGGGTGTTGGCATCTCTTGTGGCTGACCATTAACCCCCGGTAATTGGCACAAAGAAGTTGTTGGATAAACCCTATTGAAAGTGTAGTTTTCTGGGTGGCAATAAACCCATCGGATTAGATCAAACTAACGAACACAATGTTGAAAAATAGACACCTGAATATCATCGGCAGACGTCGTTTCCTGAAGCAAGCAGCCCTGGGGACCACTGCATTCTGGACGGTTAGAGGTGCCTTTGCGGAGGCCCTCACTTTGACGCCCAGACAAACCGAAGGTCCTCTCTACCCGGATCATCTTCCTCTGGACACTGACAACGACCTTCTTCGCATCAACGACTCCATTACCCCCGCAGTTGGCGAGGTGTCACATGTCAGAGGGAAAATCCTCGATAGCAAGGGAGACCCCATCAGGAACGCCATTGTGGAATTATGGCAGGTGGACAGTCAGGGCGTGTATATTCACTCGCAGACCGCGAAAAGTTCAAAAAGAGACAAGAACTTTCAGGGCTTTGGAAGGTTCATCACTGGAAGTTCTGGTGAATATTACTTTAGGACTGTCAAGCCGCCTGCATACGGCGGCAGGGCGCAACATATTCACTTCGCCGTGATCCGTGGCAAGCATCGGGTATTGACCACGCAGCTTTACGTGAAGGGCGATCCAAAGATCAAGCGGGATGGGCCCATTAATGAAATCAAGGATCCGAATTTGAGGAACATGCTCATTAAGGAGTTCAAGCCCTTGGAGGGGTCAAAGACTGGTGAACTGACCGTCGGTTTTGATCTGGTTGTCGGTGTCACGCCGGAGGATCCGAAGGAGGATCCGTTGAGGTTTCAAAACCCAAAATACAAGAAGGGCTGAGCCCATCACCAAGCGCAGGTGTTCCTGCCGAATAAATTGAAGGCACTGTCTGCTGTCTACGTTTTATTTGGTAGCGGCAACTTCGATGGACACTTTGCCTTTTCAGTTGCGGATTTCCTGAGGCTGCCATCTAATCGTCCGTGATGCATCAGCTATTTAAATGCCTACTACTGTCTTTTGGTTTTACGGCAGTTGGCTTGATGGCTAATCCCACGACAGAGCAGGTCGAGTTTTTCGAGAAAAACATTCGACCTGTCCTCGCCGAGCATTGCTACGAGTGCCACAACAGCAGCGACAAGGCCAAGGGCGGGCTGGCGCTGGATTGGCGGGTCGGCTTGGTCAAGGGCAGCGATAGTGGGCCGGTGATCGTCGCCGGCAAGCCGGATGAGAGCCTGTTGCTCCGGGCGATCCGCCACGAGGACAAGGAACTTAAAATGCCCAAGGATGGTCCGAAATTGTCCTCGTTGGTGATCGGTAATTTCGAAACATGGATCATGATGGGCGCTCCCGACCCGCGATCCAATCAGCCCAGCAAGGCGGACATCGCCAAGGCCACCTCTTGGGAAACCACTCGTGAGCGCCGTAAGCAGTGGTGGAGTTTTCAGCCGATTCGTTTTCCTGCTCTCCCAAAGGTGAACGGCAAGTGGGCACAGACCGACATCGACAAGTTCATCCAGGCCGCCTCGGAGGCTGAGGGTCTTTCTCCGGCGGGCAACGCCGAACCGCACGCACTCATTCGCCGCTTGTCGTTCGTGCTGACTGGCTTACCACCGACGCCGGAGGAGACGGCGGCGTTTGTGCAGGTTGCTGAGGGTGATCGCCGGGCGGCCGTCGCGAATGCCGTCGAGCGATTGCTCGCCTCGCCCCATTTTGGTGAGCGCTGGGCGCGGCACTGGATGGACTGGGTGCGTTATGCAGAGTCACTCGGGAGCGAGGGCGATCCTGCCATCCCGAATGCCAACCAGTATCGAAACTACCTCATCCGCGCGCTCAATGCCGATGTGCCGTACGATCAGTTGTTGCGCGAACACATCGCCGGCGACCTATTGGCCAAGCCTCGTCTCAACATGAAGCTTGGCCTGAACGAATCGGCGATCGGTCCGGCCCATTATCGTTTCGTGTTGCAGGGCTTTGCTCCGACGGATGCGCTCGACGAGCTGGTGCGGACGACCGAGAACCAGATCGACGTGGTATCCAAGGCGTTCCTTGGTCTCACAGTTTCATGTGCTCGATGTCACAACCATAAATTCGATCCGATCAGCCAGGAGGATTACCACGCGTTTTACAGCATCATGACCAGTTGCCGGCCTGCGATGGTCAATATCGATACATTTGCCCGACAGGAAACCAACAAGGCTAAATTGGCTGAACTAAAACCCAGAATTCGCGCTGCACTTGCCGAGAAGTGGCTGGCTGAAATGGGCACAATCTCGGAGCAAATCCTTCAGCCAAGCGCAGAGTGGAAAAAAGCCATCGAGGATGCCAAGGATTTCAGGAATCCGCTGCACGCTTGGAACCGGTTGCGCTTGGCAAAGGGCGAAGAATTCACCGAAGGTTGGAAGAAACTTGCCAATGATTTTGCGAAAAGCAAAAAGGCACTCGATGAACAGCGAGCACGAAAATATGCCAAGCGCTGGCAGCTTGGGCAGGATACCGATCCACTAAACGAATGGGTACTCGATGGCAACGGCTTGGACGGCACGGTGGCCAAGGCTGGCGCGTTTCGTGTTTCGCCAAGCGGTGATCGAATCGTAGAAAATATTCTGCCCGCTGCCGTTTATTCCCATCTGCTTTCGGACAAGCACGTAGGGGTACTTGGCTCGCCGTCATTTCGTGTGGAGCCCGGGCAGTCCCTTTTTGTGCGCGTCATTGGTGGCGGGGATGTCATGGCGCGTTATGTGGTACAAAACTATACGCGAAATGGCACGGTGTATCCGGTCACCCGCCTCAAGGATGGCAAGTGGCGTTGGCAATCGTGGAGCATCAAGTACTGGGAGGGTGACGACGTTCACCTGGAAGTCACCACCGCAGGCGAACAGGCCATTCTCGCCCTGAACAAGCCGAAGTCATGGTTTGGCGTGAGCGATGTCATTGTGATTCAGGAAGGACAACCGGCTCCACGCGAGGAGCCGGCTGAATTTATTGCACCGCTTTTTGCCAAAGGCGATCCGGTGAACGCCAAGCGCTTGGCAAAGCGATACGCAGGGGCGCT
>CAJWPV010000271.1 GCA_913045395.1 uncultured Verrucomicrobiota bacterium
CAATGGAGACGCCCAGCCAAATGGTCTTCCCACGAAGTTGAATCGCGTGTCGGTGGGTCTCCGTTTTTCCACCCGACTCAACGGCATCCAGTGCCCGGTCGGCCCAGTAAACCAACCATATGCAGCAGAAGAGCAGGACGCGCTCGCCCCACCCCAGCGACACGCCGGCGACCCGTGCAAACTGCTCCTGCCAGATCAGCGCCAGCAGCGGCGAGTCTAGGTTGAGCAGGTTGGGCCAAAGCCACCAAGGGGTGCGGGTTGCCAGTTTCACGTCACAGGGGGTTTTAAGGCAAGCAACGCGATTTGAAACGGAAAACCGGCAACGTTGTCTTTGACATTCCCGGCGGGCGGTCGTTGGATTGCCGCGCAATATGCGCGACATTTCGATTCCCACCATTTCACTCCAGTCACTGGATTCATCGGCACATCGGACCGTGTCAGTGCAAACGGTTGGACGGGCGCTGGAGCAGTCCGGTTTTTTTATCGTCACGGACCACGGGATTTCGGCCGGACAAATCGCCGACTGCTACCGGGTCGCTGAGACATTTTTCTCGCTGCCGGAGGAAACCAAGCGAATCTATCGCCGACCGGAAACGAATGGGCAGCGCGGTTTCACCGAGTTCGGCCGCGAACATGCCAAGGACAGCGAGCAGGCGGACTTGAAGGAATTTTTCCAGATTGGCCGTGAGGACGGCAACTCGCTGCCTGCCAACACCTGGCCAAGCGAGGTGCCCGAGTTTCGTGAAACGATCGGCAGGCTGTATCGGCAACTCGAGGGCATAGGCATAAAACTGCTCGGCGCATGCAGTGAGCACCTTGGCCTAGAGCCGGAGTTTCTGCCGCGCCTGACCAAAGGCAGTGACAGCATCCTGCGAGTGATCCATTACCCTCCGATTGAGGAAGCCGACAACTCGGCGGCACGCGCGGCGGCGCATCAGGATATCAACTTCATCACACTGCTGATCCAGGCGACCGAAGGCGGGCTGGAGTTGCAGACCCCGGACGGTGATTGGGTGCCGATCGATGCCAAGCCAAACCAGTTGATTGTCGACTCGTGTGACATGATGGCCAACCTGACAAACGGCCGGTTTCGCAGCACGATGCATCGCGTGGTGAACCCGCCCGAGCTGGTCAAGCGCCGCTTGTCGATGCCGTTTTTCATGCATCCGACGAAGGATACCGACCTGACACCGCTCCCGGCCTGCATCGAGCGTACGAATGGCCAGGCGGATTACCCAAGCTGGACAGCGGGAGAATTCCTGGCCAAGCGACTCGAGGAAATTGGCCTTGGCTGAAACAACTACTTGGCAGCGGTCCCATTGACGAGGCGCAGTGACTCGCGGATAAGAATCTCGGCAGTCGATTCGCCAAGGCTGGTGCGGGTGACGTAGTCGTACCGCTCGAAGCTGTTCCAGTCCTCCTTGGTCAGTATATAGCCCAGCGCGTCGTTCGTCAGGCCGAACAGGAAGTTGTGCCGTCCTGTCATGTTGCGCTTGAGATAATACCCAATGTTCGGCAGTGCCTCGCCGGGAACAGTGAGAATCTGCGCATCGCCAACGTCCACAAGGTTGACGCGGGTGGTGATCGATTTTTCGTCTGGCTCGGCCAGGCGCAACGGCGATGACTTCATGATGGCCAAAAGCATCGGCGAGTCAACCGGCAGCGTCACGTCCCGCCAGGCGCAACTGATCTTCAGATTTTTTTGCGCTTCTGTACCGCTGATAATCCGCAGTGCCTCGTCGGCGAGCAGGTGGCCGATGCGGCGGCACTCGTCCCATGTCTGCACATCTTTGCCGTCCGGTCCACGGACGTCGGCGGTGACCATCCCTCCCTGTGCGCCATTCATGAAAATGCCAGTGCCACCGCCGTTCCGCTCGATGCGATCGTACAGCGGCCCGACCATGTCCGGGCTGAGAATGCCCTGGCTTGAGCCAAGCACCTCCGGATGGATGGCGTAGTTGACCAGCGTGGCGAACGGCTTGCCGTCGCGACCGACTGCCTGCATTACGTTGCAGCGCGGGTCGTACAGCTCCGGCGCATAGTAGTTGTAAGCGATCTTTCCGTTGGCCTTGCCGGTGGCGATCCTAAGAGACGCCGGTTGCAGCCCTGCGACCGCCTCGTTGACCGCCTCGGCGGCTCTGTTGCAGACCGATTCCAAATACTCGAGATTCGCATCTGTGCCGCCCTTGCCGTTGGGGAAACCGTAGCAGTCGGGCGCGCTGTGCGTGTGTGTCGCGCCGACTAAAATATGCCCGGGCTGGATCGATTTCACCTTTCGCCGCACACGGTCACCTAACACAGCAGGGAAGCCGAGAAAATCGGTGCTGACAAACGCCACCCGCGTGCCGCCGTTCTCGAGAACCAACGCCCGCACCGTGAGATCGCCTTTTTTTTTGGTGACCGGATTGGACGGGCCGACACCGCCAGATACCGGAAGCAACGGCTCGGGCGTGACAATCCGCACCGCAATCCCGGCACGAAACTCCGCCTGCCCAAGCACCGCCTGCCCAAGCGCCACGGTAAAGAGGATGATAACCCTGATCGTTTTCATAAAAGGATAATCCCGGTGGAGCGTGACGCCGAGCAGTCCAGAATGCCACCCAGAATATTCATTGCTGTAAAATCACTACTGATCTGGATGATATTATCAGTTATTCCATTGAATGAGTGGCCACCAGACGCCAGATTGGCCAGACGCCAAGTGGATGCATCCCACGAAAAGTACCTACAGAAATCGGCCGATCCCCGGCTGATCAAGGCCAGGCCACACCCTGCCCTGAGGATGGTTGTCGTCATCCCCTGCCACGACGAGCCGGACCTCGTCGGCGCACTCGAACGCTTGGCCAACTGTGAGCCTCCGCTCGGCCAAGTGGAGGTGATTGTCGTCATCAACAGCTCCGAAAAAAACTCCGCAGAGGTGGCTCGTCAAAACCAGCATACCCTCAGTCAAGCCACCGACTGGCTGGCCGGGCGGGGCAACCACTGGCTGCCCATCCACCTGCTGCATCTGCCAGACCTGCCGCCCAGGCACGCCGGTGTCGGCCAGGCGCGTAAGAGCGGAATGGACGAGGCGCTGCGGCGGCTCGGCGACGTTGGCCGGGCGGAGGACGGTTTGCTCGTCTGCTACGATGCTGACTGCCGCTGCTCGCCAAACTACTTCACCGGCATCGAGTCGCACTTCGCCTCGGAGCCGGTTGCGCCCGGTTGCAGCATCCATTTTGAGCATCCGCTTGACGCCGACGAATGGGCGGCACTTGGTTTCGGAGGCAGAGCGCCTGTGCAGGCGG
>CAJWPV010000272.1 GCA_913045395.1 uncultured Verrucomicrobiota bacterium
CCAAGCGGAAGGCGGCTTGCATTTAGTGTTGTGCTGTCGGATGTTGCGAGCAGCTTAACTCCAGATTTATGACCCGCATTTTTATACATGCTATTTTGTTCGCGCTTGCGGGGTTACCCTTGGCGAAGCTATCCACCGTCGTTGCAGCTAAGCAGCCCAACATTGTCATCGTCGTCGCCGATGATCTTGGCTGGGCGGATGTCGGTTTTCACTCAGACCGTATCCCGACGCCGCACCTCGATAGGATCGCTCGTGAGGGTGTCGAGCTGGATCATTTTTACGTGTTCCCGATGTGCAGCCCAACTCGCGCCGGGTTGATGAGCGGCCGGTATCCGATTCGGTTCGGCATGGCTCGGGCAGTGATCCCGCCGTGGCGGAACTTCGGGCTCGACCCGAGCGAGGTAACGCTGCCAGAGGCCCTAGCCAAGGTTGGCTACAAGCAGCGCGGCGTTTTCGGCAAGTGGCACCTTGGCCACAATAACACCAAGTGGCACCCGGATAACCAGGGTTTCACTCATTTTCATGGTCATTACAACGGTGCGATCGATTATTTTGACCTGACGCGCGAGGGCGAGCGCGACTGGCACGTCAACGAAACAGCCAGCGGTGAGCAGGGCTACTCGACCGACCTGATCGCCGGTGCGGCCAGCCGGTTCATCGCGAAGCATGCCAAGGGTGCCGCGCCCTACCTTTGCTACGTACCATTCAACGCACCTCATTCGCCGTTTCAAGCTCCGGAAAAATACCTTAAAAAGTTCGCGCACTTGGCCGAAGGAACAGTCAAAGGTAAAAATGCCAACAAACGGCAGAAGGTAGCGGGGATGGTGTCGTGCATGGATGACGGCATCGGGCAGATTCTCCGTGCGATCGACGACTCGGGCGAGGGGGACGACACGCTGGTCTGGTTTTTCAGCGACAACGGCGGCGTGTCGGCCATCGCCGACAACAACCTGCCGTTGCGCGGCAACAAGCTCGACGTGTGGGAGGGCGGCGTGCGCGTGGCGGCAGCCATTCGTTGGCCGAGTGGCGGAATTCGCGGTGGCAAAAAAGTCAGCGTGCCGTTGTCGTGCATCGACGTGTTGCCAACCCTGGCCAAGCTCACAGCCGGCGAGTCATCAGCTAGCCTTGGCAACAAGCCGTTCGACGGGCGGGATGTGCTGGACGTGTTGCAGGCCAAGCGCAGGCAGCTCGACCGCGAACTGTATTTTTACCACGGCCAAGCCGGCGAAGATAAAGAAAAGATCGCGATTCGCACGGCCGAATGGAAGCTGCTCATCAACGGACCGAACATCGCGAGCGGTGAGTGGAAAACAGCGAAGCACGATCGGTTTTTGTTCCGGATCGACCGCGATCCGAGCGAGACGACAGATCTCCTCTCGAGGCACCCCGAGGTGGCCGCTCGGCTCGCGAAAAAGTTGGTGTCGCACCGCAAACTACAACCACAGGATGGTGTGGGTGTTTACAACGCAGGCAGAAAAAAGTTCAAGGCACCCAAGAACTGGGTGGTCAAGTGAGTGAGCTTATCGTGCGAATTTAAACTTGTTTTCAGTTTGTTTGATGTTCAACTTCTCCTACCGGTCATCAGCCGCAACCAACCCGATATCACGGATATCCATCCGCAATGAGTGAGGCCAAAAACACTGATCCGCTAAAGGAGCTGGATCTGGATCTGGAGTTTCTCCCTGCTTGGGCGCAGAAACCGAATGACGCAAAACCGTATGCCGATTACGCCGGCGAAGAGAGGTCCCGCTCGCGCGGACGCGGCGACTGGGGTGATCGGCCACCCCGCCGGCGCGACGACAACCGCGGCCGCGACTTCAAGGGCCGCGATGCGAAGGGTGGCGGCCGGGATCGCAACCGCGATGGCGGCCGGGATCCGAAATTTCAAAAGCGCGACGGCAAGCGGCCTTTCGACAAAAGGAAAGACTTTCGGCGCAACGAGGCCCCGCAACGGCCGCCGCTGGAACTGGACCTGTCCATTCAGCCGGAGAAAAACGGTGTCGAGTCGCTGGCCCGGCAGATCAAGCACACCGGCCGAGCCTATCCCCTGTTCGATATCGCCCGTCTGATCCTCGCCAAGCCGGAGCGCTACCTTGTCGTCCTCAAGACCCGAAAGAAGGAGGATGGATCCGTTGCCCAGCCGCTGTTTTTTTGCCAAGTGGACGAGACGGTTTGGCTCTCCGAGGATCAGGCGGTGGATCACGTGTTGAGCCGGCACTTCAGCACGTTTTACAAGACCGAGAAAACCGAGATCGATCCGCCCAAGGGTACCTACACATTCGTGGCGCAGTGTGGGATGAGCGACCAGATTCTCGGGCCGCCGAACTACCACGGCTATCAGGAAAAGCTTCGCTCCCTGCACGCGGACAGGTTCTCAAGGCTTCCCTTTGATGTCTTCAAGTCCCGCGTGAAAATCGTCCACGATGAGGAGGTGGTGAAGCAGTGGCTCGATGACCAAAGCTGGAAGACCGAGTACATCGCCATCAACCTGCCGGAGGAGGCCAAGCTCGAGTCGCGTGAGGCAGTTCGCGAACATTTCCGCCAGCACCACCTGTCCAATCTGATCGCCGGAGTGGATAATGTGGCGCTTAAGGCCAGTGTTTTCAGCAAAAAAACCCCGCCTCGGATGCAGAATCTCGTCCGCTACGAGCTCGATGACCAGCGGCGCTTTCCGCTGAAGGTCGTCAACGTGCTCAGCCAGGAGTTCAGCAGTCACGGTCTCCAATTCTTCAAGCGAAAAAAAAGCGTCACCCACGTCTCGGTGTCGCGCCCGCATCATTTGAACCTAGACCAAACCCCGGTAAGTGACAGTATACGTGATATCGTGACGTTCGTTGTCGGGAACCAGGACTGCACCCGCCGAATGATTCTCGACAAGTTCGTTCCCGAGCCGGACAAACCGAAAAGCGCCGAGGCACTTCCCGAGGGGGATTCGCCAGAGGCGGAGCCGCCGCTTTCCCCCGAGCGCACTGCCGTGCTGAGCGACCTGCATTGGCTCGTACACCAGGGCCACGTGGTCGAGTACGCCAACGGCCAAATGGAGATTGCCCCCAAACCGCAGCCGCTGCAGCCGAAAAAGAAAAAGCCGAAGCCGGGCAAAAAACTAAAGGCCGAAACACCAACGGTCACTGAAGCCCCGGTCGACGCTTCCGCCACTGAGGAAACCAAGCCGGCCGAGCCGCCGGCCTCCGAAACCAGCGAGACGACCGAACCTCCCAAGCCAAGCCAAGCACTTGGCCAAGCGACCGAGCCAACCGAGCCAACCGAGCCAACCGAGC
>CAJWPV010000273.1 GCA_913045395.1 uncultured Verrucomicrobiota bacterium
CTGGGATCGCCGACGCCAACGCCCTGCCTGGCGTGAAAGTTTTCCACGCCGGAACCAAGCTCGACAACGAAAATGTCGTCACCAGCGGCGGCCGCGTGCTGGGCGTGACCGCGCTTGGTCAAGAGCTGCAGGCCGCCCGCGATCTCGCCTACAAAGCCGCCTCAAAAATCCATTTCGAGGATGCCTTCACCCGCACCGACATCGCCGCCAAGGCGCTATAGGGCGCTCAATTGGCATTTATAACCCTAGCTCCAGCAGCAGGGCTGGGTTGGTGACTTGTTCCACGGACTTGATTGCGCTTGGCCAAGTGACCTCGACGCTGCGGATGCGCTTGGCTGCCCCAAGGATTTGCGTGTCGCTGTTTCGTGAGTATCGGCCGGAGCTGCCGCTGCCCAGTCGGGCCGGACCTTTTGAGCCATCGTTATAAACCGACCTAAGCACCGCCCCCTGGCCGGCGGCGGCGCTGCCGTTGAACTTGAGCCGCACGCGCAGGCCTGCTTGGCCAAGCACGTTGAGGTACAGCTTCGGGAGACCCTTGTTTTGCGCAATCAACAGGTCAGGCCGGCCGTCGTCGTTCAGGTCGCCCACAGCGCACCCGCGTTGCTCGCCAAAAACCTTGATGCCGCTGCGGTGCCCGAACACGGTCACGAACCCGCCCTGCCCGTCGCCGAGCAGCAACAGCCCCTCGCCGGCATCCATCCTGTAATCCTCAACGCGCACCGCAAAAAAGTTTTGGCTAAGGAACACGTCCTCGTTGCCGTCGCTGTCGAAGTCGGCCACGGTCGCACCGTTGACCGGCGTGAGCTGCGCCTCAACCGGCAGCGGCCGGGCTTCAAATCTACCACCGCGATTGAGCAGCACCACCGAGGCGAGATCCGACGCCTTGAGCAGTTTGGCACCGGCCAGTTGACCAGCGAAAATTTGCTGTAGCGTCGCGCTGGCGTATTGGCGGTGCGTCGGGAAGTTTTCGCGCAAAAACGGGAACAGCAACTCGAGCGTCACCAGTTGGTGACGCGGCAACAGCCGTTGCGATGCCACGTCGAACCGCGCCTCGAGCGCGTCGTAAAAACCGTCGCCGCCAATGTCACCGTGGACAAGATACGGCAACCGTTTATTGCCATGTTTAAGGTGGCTGTTCAGTCCCCGGTTGCCGGCAAGCAGGTCGAATCGGCCGTCGTTGTCGAAGTCTCCAACGGCGAGCGTCTGCCAAATACCCGGCCGCTGATCGAGCCCCCACGCCTTTGTCGCGTCGGTGAATTTGCCACCGTTGTTCTTGAAAACACGGATCGGCCCCCACTCGGTCGCCAGCACCAGTTCCGGCAGAAGATCATCGTCCAAATTAACGAACACAGCAGCAGTCACCAAGCCGATGTTCGCGAATAGAGCAGATTGTCCAGCGTCGAGTTTCAACCCGCCCGGGCCACCGCTCAACAGCCAGGACGATGCCGACTGCGGGTACTTGCCGGGGATACCGCGACCGGCGACGAACACGTCGAGATAGTCGTCGCTGTCCACGTACGCCACGGCGATCGAGCCTGCGTCGGAGTGGTTAGCGGATGGCAACTCGATCGTTTCTGGCTCAGAAGCCCCGGGCCGGAAACGTTGCAGCGACGGTGCAATCGTCTCGGGAGAATCGTGCGCGGACACCGCTGCCAGCAGGCCCTGCCGATCCGCGCCCAAGCCTAGCACGTCGCCGGCAAGTGGCAGGTTGAACGCCGGTTCGCTTAGCTTGGCCAAGCGGCCATCGGCGGCGACCTTGTAGCCAACCAGCTTTCCCCCGGCGCCGTTGCCAAAAAACAGCTCGTCGCGGCCGTCGAGATCCCAGTCAACAAAAGCCACGCCTGGGCCGGACTCGGTGAGACGGCGGGGCAGCATCGGCTGGCGCAGAAAATCATCCGACGGATGTTCGCTGTGCTTATGGTTAAGCCAATCGCTTGCGTCGATGAACATCGGCGGCGGCTTGGCCAAGGGCGACGGCTTCGGTTGCGTGTTTTTCTCATGGATTTCGTAGGCGTGATTCGGCTTGGCCCCTGTGACGACCGTCCGGTGCCCGCTTGGCCAAACGACCTCGATCGTCAGGCTCTGTGCCTGGCCGGCCGCGAAACTGCGCAGCGGCTCGTCGCCGGCGAGGTAGCGGCCGCCGGCAATCATTTCCTGCGACTGCGCGTACGGCCCGCCGCGAACGATGATGCGAGCGCCGATGCCGCGTGTATTGCCGCGTGTGCCGCGCAGCGCCACCGACACACGGGGCGCGGTGGCATTGTTGCGATAGAGCAGCGGCGGCTCATTGAGACAGTTCACCACCACGTCCTGGTCGCCGTCATTGTCGAGATCACAAAGTGAAATGCCGTGCGAAACGTTTTTCGAATCGAAGCCCCATTGGCTGCCAGCCTCGGTGAAGCGCAGGCCACCGTCGTTGCGTAAAACCATGTTAGGGACGTTCAGCGGCGGGTACAGGAAGACTTTTTTTCGTGCCTGCGCCGCCGGCAGTTTGCCGAGCTTGGCGGTGCGCTCGATGGCGTCGATATCCTGCGTGTCAAAGGCGTGACCATTGGCGATCAGCAAGTCCTCGAGGCCGTCTAGGTCCACGTCGAGAAAGGTTGCCCCCCAGGTCCACTCTGTGGCGGCGACACCACTGAAGTTGGCTGTGTCCATGTAGCTGTTGTCACCCCGGTTCACGAGGAGCGTATTACGGTGAATGATCGGCCGGTCGATGAACTCGTCGATCGGTTTGGCTAACGGATTGGTGATCATAATCTGCGTCATCTCGAGCAGGTGCGTCGGACTCATCATATCGGCGACAAAAAAATCGTCGTGCCCGTCGCGGTTGATGTCGGCGAAGTCTACCGCCATCGCGAAGTAGCTGCGGTGGCGCAGCGCCATCTCGCCGATGAGCCGGAATTTGCCATCGCCCAGATTGATCCAAAAGCGGTCCGGCGTCTGGAAGTCGTTACAAACGTAAATGTCCGGCCGGCCGTCCTGGTTGACATCGCGGATCATCACTGAAAGGCCAAGATCCCAGAACTCCTTCTTGATCGGTTCGCCGTTCTCGTCGAGCCAGTTGCCGTCTGCCCAGTTGACTTTTGTGAAGGTTCCACCGCCATCGTTGATATAAAGAAAGTCCGGCTCGCCGACTTCGACCATTTCGCCACCCATGATGCGGATGCGATTGGCGTACCGGCCGGTGACCACCTGCTTGCCATTGATCGTGCGTACCGACACCGAGCCGCCCGAGCGCAGGACGGAGATCTCGCCGTAGTTGGCGACGTAAATGTCGA
>CAJWPV010000274.1 GCA_913045395.1 uncultured Verrucomicrobiota bacterium
AATTGAGATTCCGTTTTCCAGCGCCCGCAGTTGCTCGAGTTCCTCCGCCTGCTCGAGTGGGGAAACCGGCTGGGCGATCAATCGGAGCAGGATCTCTCGGCGATAGCCGTAAATGCCGAGGTGCTTCAAAAACGGAAATGCCGCCAACTGCTCTTCGCTAGGTGCGTCGGCGGTGTCACGCAGATACGGTATCGTATGCCGGGAGAAGTATAGCGCCTGACTGGCGGCATTGACAACGACTTTTACCGCATTGGGGTTCTCGAGCTCGGCGGCGTCGGCGATTGGCACCGCGGCGGTGGACATTTCGTTGTCGTCCAGAAGCGCGGCCACCTGGTCGATCACGCCCGGGTCGATCATCGGCTCGTCGCCCTGTACATTCACGATCGCATCGAATTCGCAGCGCTTAGCCACCTCGGCCACGCGGTCTGAGCCGCTCGCGTGATCGGCCCGGGTCATCTCGACCCGGCAGAACCTGGCCGCCACGTCGGCGATCCGCTGGTCATCGGTGGCTACGATCACCTCACTGAGTCGCTTGGCCAAGCGGCACTGGCTGGCGACGTGCTCAATGAGCGGCTTTCCGTCCAGCAACTCCAGCGGCTTTCCGGGAAACCGGGAGGAGTCGTAACGGGCGGGAATGATGCCTGCAATGTTCATTTTCAGTCGCCCAACCGGGCCGCTTGGCCAAGCCGGGCATCCTTTTGCGGACAGGGATGAATACCCCAAATCGTGGCCACTCGTCAAAGAGTTCCATTTTTTTTGGGAAGAACAGCCTTTTATGTCTATTTGGTGTGAATAAGTCCTGATTGCCACCCCCCGCGCATGGGTGGTAGATTCGTCCTGACCAATTGATGAGGGCTCTGCTGGCAAATCCGCTGGAGCTTGCGTGTCTTTCTGAGAAGGACAAGGCAGGATTGGTTCGTCTGTTGTCCGACCCCGATCCCGGGGTGTTTCAGTCCATACGTCAGACCTTGATCAACTGCGGCATCGAATCCCGGCCTTGGCTGAAGGCCGGCCTAAGCAGTCGGGATCGGCTCGTCCGGAAACATTCGTGGGAGATCCTCACACAACTGGATCGCAACGCGGCCGACCGTGAGTTCATCGCCTTTTGCAACCGGGGCGGGGAGCATCTCAACCTCGAGAAAGGCGTATGGCTGCTGAACCGTACCGCCTACCCCAACCTTGATCTGGAAACCTGCAAGTCCCAGCTGGATGAGTTCGCAACGCGCGTGCGCAAAGTATGCGATCCCGGGCAAAGCCAGCCGGCCGCATTGATGGCTGTCAACCGGGTCCTGTACCGGAAGGAACATTTTCGGGGCGACAAAACCAACTACTACGATCCGCAGAACAGTTATTTAAATCGGGTGATCGACCGCCGCTTGGGAAACCCGCTCAGCCTGTGCCTTGTGTATCTTTTTGTTGCGCGCCGGCTTGGCCTCCCGGTAACCGGCGTTGGGATGCCGGGTCATTTCATCCTTCGTTTGCAGTCCCCGGCGTTCACCATTTATGTGGATGCATTCAACGAGGGCAATTTTTTGACCCACTCCGATTGCGCCACACGGCTCAAGCGTTGCGGGTACGGCATTGATGCTGGCTTCCTTTCCACGACGACCCCGCGCCGAACCCTGATGCGCATCTGTTCTAATCTGCATCAAATCTACCAAAAGAGCCGGCATCTTGGTGAGCGGGATCGCATCCAAAAGTACCTCATCAAGCTGGCCTGTTGATGTGCCGCTCGGCCAAGGGCAATGCGGAGGGAGGCGTCAGTTCGTCCTGGCCGGAGGAACCGGTTCGGGAGCAAAGCTGGACTCGAAACCGGTGGCCGTGTAGTTGACGAGATTTTGGATGATCCAGTCGGCACTGCCATTCATGTCCCCTTCGTCGTTGAACCAGTCGATCTGGTCCATCAGCGTGATGGTCATCACCACCGTCCCCCCGAGGAACGCCCACTTCCAGTTGAGTTCCTCGTCGGTTTTGTCCGGGAGCGACCGCTTAAGTTCATTCTGGAATGCCGCCAGCGAATCGCCGAGGTGTTTTTTCATCAACTGGTGATAGGTGAAGTTCGGCTCCATCCGAAGCCAGGCGAAGAGCTTGAGAAAATCCGCGCCCCCCTCGTCGGCATTGTCGCGCAGCCGGATGAACGGCTCGACGTAGGCGCGGATGATGTTATCCATGGCAATGGGCTGGCCGCCAGTTTCAAGCGCGTATTTCCCGAGCAGATTCAACCGGGACTGGTTGATCGGCACGAGCCGACGCTCCAGTATGGCGTCGAGCAGGCCATCCTTGTTTTTGAAATAGTAGTGAACCATGGCCATGTTGACATCCGCCACCTTCATCACTTCGCGCAACGATGTGGCCGTCACACCGTTCTGGCCGAACAACCGCTCCGCAGTGTCCAGCAGCAAAATGCGGGTTTTTTCTCCCTTATTCAGGCTATTGGTTTTGTCAGCCATTCAAAAAGCAGTCAACTGACTAACTGAAAAAGTTCGGTATGTCACACTGTTTTTCAAAAAAAAAACAAAAAAATCCATTGACACAAATCAATCAGTTGATAGACTTTCGCGGTTCGCCGCTATATGTCGGTACCCATACCGGGTCTCAAGGGCGGGCAAATCTTGGATGATTAGCGAGTAATATCATGGTTTTGAGCCGACAAAGTCGAAAGGCATTTGGCGTGGCAGTGTCACTGTTCTGCCTGTGCTCCGGCTTGGCGAAGGCCCAGTTTTTTGAGGAACCGGCGGTTTGGAAGGGAACCGACTCCATCGGCAGGGAAGTCGTCCTTTATGTCTCCCCGGAGGGCCGGTTCTTTTCGCGGTACCCGTTGCTGACATCTGCTGGGAGTGACGGTCACGGTGTCTGGTCGATCGATCCCGGCGAGAGCACGATCCGGTTTCGTTCCCTGTCGAGCGCAGAGGCAGCCTTCCCGTTGGATTTCATTTCCCGGAGGTACACCCTGGCCAAGGGGCAGGAGGGGGGTGTCGTCCTGACGGCGGGAGACACTGGGCATCGGTTGACCCTCAAGCCAACCGATGACTCACCGGCCTTTTTGCCCGAGGAGCTGATCGAGTACTCCGTTCAGGTTCCGGAAAATATTTTTTACGACCCGGCTGATCCGACCGGGAGCGGGTTGAATCTCGACTCGTGGACGCCACACGGCATTTTGTTTACCGACAGCACTGGCGCGGAGATTTCACTCGAGGGCGCGGACAGGGAACGGTTTCGCGTGCAGCGCAACGAGTCCGCCGGGCACACGCTGGTGT
>CAJWPV010000275.1 GCA_913045395.1 uncultured Verrucomicrobiota bacterium
ACGGCATCCGCCTGGCCAAACGCACGTACAGCTTCCGCATCCAGCCGGAAAAAGGCGTGACATACACCACATGGTTCATCGGCACGCGAAAGAACTTCAAGAGCAGCCCCGACTTGGCCAAGCGCAACTCGCTCAAGCCAAGCGAGGCTGGCATCGGCGAGATCCTTGGCCAATCAAAATCACTCGAGCCTAGCTACACGTTAAACGGTGACGAGCTGTACGTCCGGGCGGAGGTCACGTCTTCAAAGAAGATGGCCAACCCGTTCGTTGCCGGGGAACACGAGCGCGCCTGGCTCCAGCCGGTCCGCCAGGGCAAATAATTTTCATAGATGAACTTGAAACGACTCCTCCTTTGTTTGCCGTTTGGCTTGGCGTCGGCCGGCGCGTTCGCAGCCGGGAGCACGCCGGCGGATTACCGGCCGGAAGCCCAGCGGCTGATCCAGGCGGCGACCAACAGCCTGTTTGGTTTCACTCGCCTAGCCACAATGTGCGACACGTTCGGCCCGCGTTTCACCGGCTCGAAAAATCTCGAGTCAGCCATCGACTGGTGTCTCGCAGAGATGAAGCATGACGGCTTTCAAAATGTTAGGGGAGAGGAAGTTATCGTGCCGCGCTGGGTTCGCGGCAACGAGTCGGTCGAGTTACTGTCGCCACGCCGCCGCACGTTGCCGATGCTCGGCTTAGGCGGCAGCGTTGGCACGCCGCCCGGGGGCATTACGGCGGACGTGCTGGTGGTCACCGGCTTTGACGATCTCAAGAATCGTGTCGCCGAGGCCAAGGGCAGGATTGTCCTCTTCAACGTGCCGTTCACCGAGTATCGCGAGACGGTGATCGTCCGCACACAGGGCGCGATTCATGCGGCTCGGGCCGGGGCGTTGGCGAGCCTGCTTCGTTCCGTCGGGCCGTTCTCCATGCAGACGCCGCACACCGGCGGTATGTCGTACGCCGATGGCGTAAAAAAAATCCCGCACGCTGCGCTCTCGCTGGAGGACGCCAACATGCTTTCACGCATGGCGGCCCGAGGTGAGCCACTTCGCGTGCGGTTGAAAATGGAGGCGCGTACGCTGGCCGACGGCATTTCGCGAAATGTCGTTGCCGAAATCCCCGGCTCAGAGAAGCCGGAGGAGATCGTCATTATCAGCGGCCACATCGACTCGTGGGACGTCGGCCAAGGTGCGATGGATGACGGCGGCGGTTGCCTTGCCGCGTGGGAGGCCGCGCGGCTGATGCTTAAGCTTGGGCTCCGATCGAAGCGCACCGTGCGCGTGGTGCTGTGGACGAATGAGGAGAACGGCATACGTGGCGCAATGTCGTACGCCGAGCGCCACGAGGCCGCCTTGGCCAGGCACACGTTGGCGATCGAATCAGACTCCGGCGTGTTCCAACCGACCGGCTTTGGCTTCCTCGGCAGCGGCCGCGGGATGGAGATCATCCGGGGTGTCGGCAAACTGCTCGACCCGATCGGCTCCGGCAACATCGCCAAGGGCTGTCGTGGAGCGGACGTGCTTAAGCTGGTGCGGGGCGGCGTGCCGGTGATGCATCTTGAGGTGGATCGCAAGAAATATTTTTGGTTTCACCACACCGACGCCGACACGATCGACAAGCTCGTCCCGGCGGAGTTCAATCGCTGCGTCGCCGCCATGGCCGTGATGGCCTACGTCATCGCCGACCTGCCGGAGACACTACCGCGCTGATTGGCGTTATGCTCAACTCATAATACCAAGCAAGGTATTGAATATACTGGCGTGCGAGGGCGTACTTTTTACGCTAACTTCCTCGGGGTTTGATGATGTTTTCGTCCAACAGAGCGGTTTGTCTGCTGCTGGCGTTTGGCTTTGGCCAAGCGCTTGGCCAAGCGGAGTTCACCCGCGACATCCAGCCGCTGCTCAAGCAGTACTGCTACGGTTGCCACGGCAACAAGCGGGCCAAGGCGGAGGTGAACCTCGAGGCGTTTGGAATCACCCCGAATTTCTTCAGGGATGGGCGCACGTGGGAGAAGGTTCAACACATGCTGCACCAGCGGGAGATGCCGCCGGACAAGAAGCCGCAACCGACCGAGGATGAGCGTATTCTGTTGACGGAGTTCATCGACTCGCAGTTGGCCAAGTTTGATTGCTCGAACCCCGCTGTGCCGGTGAACCCCGGCCGAGTCACGCTGCGACGCCTCAACCGCAGCGAGTACAATAACACCATCCGCGACCTTTTTGGCGTGGACTACCGGCCGGCGGCGGATTTTCCCAATGACGAGGTCGGCTACGGTTTCGACAACATCGGCGATGTACTCTCGCTCTCCCCAATCCTGATGGAGAAATATCTTCGAGCCGCAGAGGAGATTACCGCCAAGGCGATTCGGACCGACATTCCGGCGTACCCACCCGAGGAACACATCCGCACTAAAAAATGGGGCACGAAGAGCGACGAGGAGGCGGTGCGAATCGAAGACGACAGTTTCTGGGGATTAATGCGCGAGGGCAGCATCGACATCCGTTATCCGTTCAAGACGGATGGCGAGTACCTCCTGCGCCTAAACGCCTACGCAACGCTTGCCGGGCCGGAGCCGCCGAAAATGCAGGTCCGCCTCAACGGCAAACCGGTGAAGACATTCGATGTGAAAGAAATCGAAGAGGAGCGGCGAGATTTTGTCTTAAAACTCAAGCCGGGAAAAGGCGTGCATCAGGTTTCCGTTGCGTACTTGAACAATTACGTCAACAACGACTCGCCAGATCCGGCGTTGCGTGGCGACCGGAATTTATTTGTCAAAAGCACTGATATGATCGGCCCACTCGATGCGCCGCAGCCGAGGCTGCCGGAGTCGCACCGCCGCGCGATCGTGCGTCAGCCCAAGCCGGGCGAGGCTCGCCAGGTTGCCCGCGAATCGCTGGCGCAGTTCGCCGAAAAAGCGTACCGCCGGCCGGTCGACGAAAAGGAGGTCAACCGCCTGTTATCGTTCGTCGACATGGTTATGGGGGATGGCGGCTCGTTCGAGGAGGGGATGCGGTTGGCCACGCAGGCGGTACTCGTCTCGCCGCACTTTCTATTCCGCTGGGAGCTGGACACGCGACCGGTCAAGGACGAGACGATCCGGCGGCTCAACGACTGGGAGCTGGCGTCTCGGTTGTCGTATTTCTTGTGGAGTAGCATGCCTGATGCCGAGTTGTTCCGCTTAGCCAAGCGCGGAGAGTTGACCAGGCCGGACGTGCTTGCGGGACAGGTGCGTCGTATGGTGGCCGATCCACGATCGGGTGCATTGGTCG
>CAJWPV010000276.1 GCA_913045395.1 uncultured Verrucomicrobiota bacterium
GAATTTTGGAACAAAAATCACCAAACAGGGTTTTTTGTTTGATGCACGAAGCGAGCTCGGCCGCATGTCCGGCCTGCTCGACAACACGGTGTCAATCCAGAGCGATGAGCAAACCGTGAAGGACATTCTTTTCGACATCGGTGGCAAAGAGGGCATCAACTTTGTAGCCGACCAGGGACTTGCGCCACTGCAGCAAAAGCTCACGCTCAACCTCGACAGGGTGAAGCTGGGTGAACTGCTGGGCTACATTTCGCGCAACGCAGGTGTGCAGTTCCAGGTTGGAGAGGACCTGATCTGGGTGATCGACGGCAAGGCGTCGAAGGAGTTGATCGAGCAGACGCGGTTTTACCGGTTGCGGAAGGGCTTCATGATGCCGGCGCAGTTTGGGCCGGAGGAGACAACCCTGGTGACCGTGAAACCGGCGAAAGGTCCAACCACCACCACCGAGACGGCCAAGTACAAGATGTTTGTCAACGACAGCATCATGAAGAGACCGTCGATCGAGGATGCCATCGCGAGGTTCTTCAAGGGCCCGGAATATATGATCGACTACGAGCGGAACCTTATCGTCGCCACCGGCACGCCGGCGCAGTTCGAGGTCCTGGAGCGAATCATCGAAGAGTTTGATCGCCCGATTCAGCAGGTGTTGATCGAGGCGCGGTTCATCACGATTTCCGAGGCGTCGTTTCTCGACCTTGGTTTCCGGTGGGCGTCCAGCGTTGCGGGCAATCCGCCACAAGACCAGACCGGGATCGGCAACGGGGCACTGAGCAGTGAGGAGGGCCTGCTGACACGGATCACATTCAAGAATGTGTTCAAGGAAAACAGCATCCTCAGCAACGCCGACCTGTCCGCAGCGCTGACTGCGCTCGAGCAGAGTGGCGAGAGCCAGTTGCTTAGCGCGCCGCGCCTGACGCTGCTCAACAACCGGCCAGGCTCCATCAACGATGGCCAAGTGAATTACTTCTATGAGGAATTTACAATTGAGGAAACGTTGACCGAGCGCCAATTCACTCAACGCTTGGTTCCAAAAGGTACCCCCAGCAAAATCACTGCTGGTGTTTCACTGGAGGTCGTGGCCAGCATCGGTGGAGATGGACAAAGTATCCTGATCGCGTTGCACCCGGTGGTGAATCAAAATGTCCGCTATGTCTCACTCAAGGGCCAGACCTTCGATGAAGCTTCTGAAGGCGAGCAGAACAAACTCGAGATTTTCCTCCCCCAGTGGCGTACGCAGGAACTCGCAACGCGCGTGGTGGTCGGTTCCGGTCAAAGTGTCATGATGGGCGGTGTGCTCGAGCGCGAGCAGCGTACCATTGTCGAGTCGGTTCCGATTCTCGGCAACCTGCCCGGTATCGGCGCGATGTTCCGCAAACGTTCCACCGTCGACAAGCCGCGGTATCTGCTGATTTTTGTTACCGCCACGTTGCTCGATGAGGACGGCTCCTTCGTGACCTATGAGCAACCCGGTGATGAGCGGCCAACCCCGGTCAACCTGCCGAAGTCCCTGCCAACCCCGGGGCCAACGGCTTTCCCCCCGCCCCCGGCCCCGGCCAAGCCGGCGGAGGGCAAATAGCCCTCGCTTGGCCGAGTGGCAAGTGGCTTGATTTTTTCGCCGCGGACGCGAACATTCCCGGGCCCGACACCGGGTCGGCAACCGATACCCAAGCAACAGCATCATGCCCAAGATTGAGCGTGCGCTCATTTCCGTTTCCGACAAGACCGACCTTGTTCCCTTTGCCCAGGTGCTCTCGCGTGCCGGCGTAGAAATGATCTCCACCGGCGGAACCGCCAGGGCACTACGCGAGGCCGGCATCGAGGTGCGGGACCTCAGCGACTACCCCGGCTTCCCTGAGATGCTTGATGGCCGCGTCAAGACGCTGCATCCGATGGTCCATGGCGGCCTTCTTTTCCTGCGTGAAAATGAGGAACACACCGCCACCGCCGCCGAGCACGGCATCCGGCCGATCGATCTCATCGTGGTGAATCTCTACCCGTTCGAGCAGACCGTGGCCAAGCCGGATGTCACTCTCGAGGACGCCATCGAGAATATTGACATCGGCGGCCCGTCGATGCTCCGTAGCGCAGCGAAAAATCACCAGAGCGTCACCGTGGTGGTCGATCCCGCCGACTACGGCCGGGTCGCCGATCAGGTTTCCTCCGGCGGTGAAACCACGCTTGAACTCCGCCGCGAACTGGCTGTCAAGGTGTACTCACGCACAGCCGCCTACGATGGCGCGATTGCGCTGCACCTGGCCAACGTCTATGAGCAGGAGCAGCCAAGCGGGGATCTGCCGGACAAACTCGTTGTCCGGGCCGATAAGTCGCAGAACCTGCGCTACGGCGAGAACCCCCACCAACGCGCCGCCCTCTACGGCCGATTCGGCGAGTTTTACCAGCAGCTACACGGCAAGGCGCTCTCGTACAACAACATCCTCGACCTCACCGCCGCGGCCGGGTTGATCGTCGAGTTCGATGCCGAGCCGCCCACGCTCGCTATCCTCAAGCACACCAACGCCTGCGGCCTTGGCCAGGCGGACACCCTCGCCGACGCGTGGGACAAGGCCTACGCGACCGACCGCCAGGCGCCGTTCGGTGGCATCATCGCCTGCAACACCACGCTCGATATCGCCACCGCAGAGGCGATAAGCGAAATCTTCACCGAGGTCATCGTCGCACCCGACTTCGACGCTGATGCGCTCGAGTTGCTGCAGAAAAAGAAAAACCTGCGCCTGGCCAAGCTGCTGCTCAACCCGGCCAATGTCGTGCCGTTGGACGTCCGTTCAGTGGGTGCCGAGTCGTTCCTTGTGCAGGAGCGCGATCTCCGGCAGACCACCGCTGTCGATCTTAAGATCGTTTCCGGGCGCCACCCCAGCGAGGATGAACTCAAGGCGATGCTCTTTGGCTGGCGCGCCGTCAAGCACGTCAAGTCCAACGCCATCGTTTATGCCGCCAAAGATCGCACCCTTGGCGTTGGTGCGGGTCAAATGAGCCGCGTCGATTCCAGCCGCATTGCCGTTTGGAAGGCCGGCGAGGCCGGGCTCGACCTGAACGGCAGCGCCGTTTGCAGCGATGCCTTCTTCCCGTTCGCCGACGGTCTTATCGCCGCTGCCGAGGCCGGCGCGACCGCGGCGATACAGCCAGGCGGCTCTAAGCGCGACGACGAAGTCATCGCCGCCGCGGACGAGCGTGGCATGGCGATGGCCTTCACCGGAGGCAGGCACTTCAGGCACTGAGCACTAGGCCAAGAGGAG
>CAJWPV010000277.1 GCA_913045395.1 uncultured Verrucomicrobiota bacterium
TGGTGGCCGGGATGATTATCCAAAGCACGCCGGTGTCGTTCGGCGCGGTGGGCACACCCATTCTCGTTGGTGTAAATGACGGCTTGAAAGATCACGGTAATGTGCTCGATGCGATTGACAAATGGGGATACGGCCCATGGGAAAGCTTAACTTTCCATGACTTTGTGGGAGTCAAGGTCGCTTTGTTGCATGCTATTGTCGGCACGATGATCCCGCTGCTGCTTGTGGTTTTCATGACGCGGTTCTTCGGTAAGAACAAATCAGCTCGCGAAGGGTTGGCGGTTTGGCCGTTCGCGTTGTTCGCCTCGTTTGCGCTGACGGTGCCGTATGTGTTGGTGGCCAAGTTTCTCGGGCCGGAGTTTCCGTCGTTGCTCGGCGCGTTGATCGGGCTGGCGATCGTCGTGCCGGTGGCCAAGCGCGGTTGGCTGGTGCCCACAGGCGAGCCGTGGGACTTCCCGCCGCGTGCCGAGTGGGAGGCCGGCTGGACGGGGGGTGTGGAGATTGACTTGAAATCAGGCCAAGCTGGTGAGCCGCCCAAGGTCGGCGTGTTTACTGCTTGGCTGCCGTATTTGCTTTTGACGGGGTTGCTGGTGCTGACACGGCTTGAGGCGTTGCCACTCAAAGCGTGGCTTCGTTCCGCCCAGATCAAGTGGGACGTCTTTGGCACCGGCATCCTGGTGGATGAGACACCGCTTTATGTGCCCGGGACGGTGTTCATCGTCGTGTCGCTGATCGCCATTGTACTGCATCGGATGAATGGCGCTGGCGTGAGTGCGGCTTGGGGCGAGTCGCTCAAGACGACGGCCAAGGCGTCCGTTGCGCTGGTGTTTACTGTGCCGATGGTACAGGTGTTTTTGAACACCGGTGGCGGCTTGGCTGACTACGAAAAAATGCCGATCGCCTTGGCCAACGGCGTGGCCACGCTGGCCGGTGGGGCGTATCCGCTGCTGGCTCCGGTGGTCGGCGGCTTTGGCGCGTTTGTGGCCGGGAGCAACACGATCAGCAACATGATGTTCTCGCTGTTCCAGTTTGAGGTCGGCGTCAAGATTGGGGTCGATGCGACCTGGATGGTGGCGTTGCAGGCGGTCGGCGGCGCGGCCGGAAACGTCATCTGCGTGCATAATGTTGTCGCGGCTTCCGCGGTCGTCGGCCTGACAGGCAGGGAGGGGGACGTGATCCGTAAAACTCTGCTCGTCTTTGTATACTACGCCCTGACCGCCGGAGTGATCGGCTTCGTGTTCCTCAAACTCGGTCTGCTCCCCCCGAGTGGTTAATGGCCTCAAAAATGGATCTGAAGGGATACCACAAAAGGATTGTTTTTCGGGAGAGTCCTTGATTTTGTGTTGGTTTGTAGGCAGGTTTTTTTAGGCGCTGACTGCTCAATTTTTTGAGGAGATCACTGAAAAATCTTATGGGTTTTTTAAGTAAATTTTTATGGGTTATTCCGGTGCTGGCCGTGGGGATGGCGCTTGACCAAGCGCGGGCAGCCGCGCCGGGGGAGGTGCGGTTCGGCTTGCATGTGCGGCCGCTGCTGTCCCACTACTGCATGCAATGCCACGGGCCGGATGAGGGGCAGCGCAAGGCCAAGCTGCGGCTCGACACCCGGGATGGTCTCTTCGGCGGCTCCGGCGACGAGCGCATCGTCGTGCCGGGCAAAACGGCCGAGAGTTTATTGTACCAGAAGATCACCTCACACGATCGTGACGACCGGATGCCTCCATCGGAGACCAAGAAGGAGCTGGCGGCGGAGGAGATTGCAATAATCAGGAGCTGGATTGAGCAGGGCGCCGAGTGGGAGGGCCACTGGGCGTTCGTCACGCCGAAGCGATCGAACCTGCCCGAGGTGGAACACCGCGCTTGGCCAAGGAACCCGATCGACTTTTTCACCCTAGCCAGGATGGAGGCCAACCGGCTTGAGCCTTCGCCGGAGGCGGATCGCCGGACGTTCATCCGCCGGGTGTGCTTGGACCTGACCGGGTTGCCGCCGTTGCCGCTGGCGGTCGAGCAGTTTGTCAGCGACACCGACCCAGGTGCGTACGAAAGGCTTATCGATTCACTGCTGGCCAGCGAGCGTTACGGTGAGCGGATGACGCTTGCTTGGATGGATGCCGCGCGTTACGGCGACTCGAGCGTGTTTCACGATGATGGTGTGCGCTACATGTGGCCGTGGCGCGACTGGGTGATCCGGGCGTACAACGACAACAAGCGGTTCGACGAGTTCACGATCGAGCAGTTGGCTGGCGATCAGTTCGAGAACGCATCGCTCGACCACAGGGTCGCTTCCGGTTTCAACCGCAACCACGGCACGACCGACGAGGGCGGCTTGATTGAAGAGGAGTACCGTGTCGAGTACAACGTCGATCGCGTCAAAACGACCTCGAATGTCTGGCTGGGCTTGACGATGGAATGCGCCCAATGCCATGACCACAAGTATGATCCTATTTCGCAGAAGGAGTACTATCAGTTTTACGCCTACTTCAACATCAACTCCGACGCCGGCAATCAAACGCGCAACGGCAACTCGGCCCCGATGGTCAAGGTGCCCAGCATGGCTGAGAGTGCGCAGTTGCAGCAACGGCGTGACAAGGTGGCTGCCATAAAGAGTGAGCGAGCCAAGGCCAAGCCGACCGAGCAGGAGATGGACGAGTGGATTGCCGACCACCGCGTTAGCGAACTGCCCAATCCGCCGAAGCTTGGCGGGTGGCATTTCCTCGGCAGTTTCACCGGCAAAAACAAGGAAGCCGCTTTCAAAAAGGACTGGGGTCCGGAGAAAAAAGTGGACGTGGCCAAGGAGCACGACGGCAAAAAATGGGAGCCGCGCAAGTACGAGGACGGCAAGGTGCACACGCCGGCCATTCCCAGCAACAGCGCGGCTTATCTTTATCGAACCGTCATGTCGGTCAAGGCGCAGGAGGTGATGGTGTCGCTCGGCAGCGACGATGCGATTAAGGTGTTTCTCAACGGCAAACAGGTGTTTGCCAACAACGTCTCCCGGGGCCCGGCACCGGATCAGGACAAGGCCAAGCTCGTGTTGGCCGAGGGCGAGAACCATTTGCTGCTCAAGATCGTCAACGCCGGCGGCCCGGCAGGATTTTATTTCAAGCTGGGCGGCTCCGGTCTGCCGGAGAATATCCTGGCCCACCTTCGTGCGGATGTGCTGAAGATTGGGGACATCACCCAATTGTGTGACTATTACAAAAAATCCGTCTGGCCGCTTGGCCGCGAACTGGATACCAGTATAAAATCCGC
>CAJWPV010000278.1 GCA_913045395.1 uncultured Verrucomicrobiota bacterium
ATTCTTCCCATCGCTGGTCGCCCAAGCCACGGGCCCGGGGACCATGAGTTTCGCGCCGGTTCATTGCTCCTGCAAAAATGCCTCAACAAGGTCAAAGGCATCAAAGCCGAGATGCACGATTTCGGCTGGCCCAAGGATGATTCCGCTTTTGACGGTACTGACGCTGTTTTGATTTACGCCGATGGTGGAGGAGGACATCCAGCCATCCAAAAGAACCGCGCCAAGTTGATCGACGGCTTAGCCAAGCGCGGTGTGGGCATCGGCTGTGCGCACTACGGTGTCGAGGTGCCCAAGGGCGATCCCGGCAAATACATGCAGGACTGGATCGGCGGATACTACGAGCATGCATTTTCAGTGAACCCGATGTGGGCGCCGGACTTCAACAAATTCCCCAATCACCCGATCACTCGCGGCGTGAAGCCGTTCAAGGTCGTCGATGAATGGTATTTTAACATGCGCTTCCGCAAGGACGGCATTGGCAAAATCACCCCACTTCTTGTGGCCATACCGAGCGACAAGGTTCGCAATGGTCCGTACGTCTGGCCAAAGGGGCCGTACAAGCACGTCCAGGCCGACAAAGGCCGGCCGGAGACCATGATGTGGGCCTATGAACGCAAGGACAGGGGTCGCGGATTTGGCTTCACCGGCGGACACAAGCATGTGAACTGGGGCAACGACAACTATCGTAAAGCGGTTCTTAACGGCCTGCTCTGGATCGCCAAGGCCAAGGTGCCAAAAAACGGCATCAAATCGTCGGTCAGCACAGAAGAGTTGAAGCAGAACCTCGATCCCAAGGGCAAACGCAAGTAGTCTGATCCAGATTTGTCTAAAATATTATAATTGCGAATTTTGCATAGATTATGTCTGACTTTAGTTTCCCACCTTTTTCACTCTCTCGATTACTTCAAAACACCTTTCGCCCAAAAAAAAGCGAGCGTGTTTGCATCCTCATTGATCTGCCGGACCTTCGTCTTGCCAAGAATTGGGCCTTTTTGAAAGATGAACGGTTTTCCATCCAGCGCCACGCATACGACTCGTTTTACGTGGCACTACACGATGGCGCGATGTCCGAGCTTGGCCTGATCGGAGGCGAGTTTTTTACCTACGAAGAAACCGGAGGCAGCAACCTCGACCTGCCCGACCGTGCCGTGGCACAGAATGGTACCGGACTCAGCCTTGAGAAAGATGTCTATCCGAATTACGACATCATCCTTTGTATATCAACCTACTCCGCCACAGCTCCGCTGACGGCATTTGCCAAGCGATATGGTTTTCGCGGTGCCACACTGCACGGAGTGAATGACATCATTTTGAGCAGTGGACTTGCAGTCGATTACAACGAAGTCAGCAAGGACGCTGAGAAACTGCGCTTGGCTTTGAACGGTGCGGATTTTTTCGAAATCGATTTCCAGGTGAGCGATGACAAACACACGCTTAAACTCGAGTGCGGCCGGCAGGAGGCGCAGAAGAGCCACGGCATCTGTCTCTCCGACGAGCCGGACGTCGCCAACCTTCCCGCCGGCGAGGTGTACTTCGTGCCGACCGGCGGCGAAGGCGCGTTCCCTATGCAATACGCCGACGGCACGCTTGGCCTGCAGGAGGTCTCCGACGGCCGCATCACACGCGCCACGCTGATCCGCGGCGACCGGGCTACCCTCGACGCGCACAATGCCAAGCTGACCGACGACCCGGTCACCGGCGAACTTGGTGAACTTGGCTTTGGCACGCAGGTCTTGCCGGTGTCCGGTCGAGACATTCAGGACGAAAAAATCCTCGGAACCATGCATGTCGCCACCGGCCGCAGCGACCACCTCGGCGGCGACCTGACCCCCGACAAATTCGCCAGGGTCCAAAACGCCACGCACGATGATATCCTTTTTTCACCAAGCAAAACCCCCGATATCACCGTCACCCAGGTGCGAATGCACCGCAACGGTGAGTCGATCGTCGTGCTCGAAAACTACCAACCGGCCGACCACCTCCGCCGGGCGCTCGCCGGAGATTGATTTACTTTCGCCGAAAGCCGCCTACTCTTTACCCCACACGTCATGCGTTTAATCACCTGCATTCTCACATTGGCCGGTCTCACTGCCGGGGAACTCTCCGCTGCGGAAAAGAAACCGCTGCGTGCGCTTCTGATCACCGGCGGTTGCTGCCACGATTACGCCAAGCAAAAAGACCTGCTCAAGCAGGGGCTCGAAGCGCGGATCAACGTCGTTGTCGATCACGTGCACTCGCCAGACAAAAGCACCAACCCGCCGTTGGCCATCTTCGGCAACCCCGACTACGCCAAGGGCTACGACGTTGTGATCCATGACGAATGCGCCGCCGACCAGACCGACCCCAAGGTCATCGCCGGCGTGCTCGCGCCGCACCGCAAGGGCATCCCTGGCGTGAACCTCCACTGCGCCATGCACTCCTACCGCTTCGGCAACTTCCGTAAACCGGTGAAGCCCGGCGCGGCCAACGCCAAGTGGTATGAGTACATCGGCGTGCAATCCACTGGCCACGGTCCAAAGAAACCGATCGAGATCGCGTTCGAGAACAACGTCCCGTACATCACCAAGGGCATCAATAACTGGACGACCGGTAACGAGGAACTCTACAACAACGTGCAGGTTCTCCCCAATTCCAAGGTTGTCGCGCGCGGCACTCAGGGCAAAAGTAAGGCTGTCGTCGCGTGGACGAACGACTACAACGGCACCCGCGTCTTCAGCACCTCCATCGGTCACAATACTTTCACCGTCGCCGACTCGCGCTACCTCGACTTTGTCGCCCGCGGACTGCTCTGGGCCGTCAAGCGTGAGGATGCGCCGATCAAAAAGGTGGACAAATAACACGATGGCCGAGGGGTTTTACGAGACCTCAAAGGCACTCTCCGAGTACCTGCTGTTTCACTACGGCAAACCGGAGGAAGTGCTGCCGTGGCGTTTCGGGCCGAGCGACGCGATCGGCTATCCCGCACGCTGCGTCAGCAAATGCGCCGCCGCCGACCGGCTCGACGCCAACGCCCGTGCGCTCGACCTCGGCTGCGCCGTCGGCCGCTCGACGTTCGAACTCGCCCGGCACTGCACCGAAGCCATCGGCATCGACCTGTCCGAAAGCTTCATCGCCGCCGCCAGCCAACTGCAGCGCGAGGGCCAACTCGACTACTCGTTTGCCGTCGAGGGCGAGCTTGGCCAAGCGGCCGTCGCCGAGGTGCCAAGCCGCATTGACCACGCTCGCGTGAGTTTCGA
>CAJWPV010000279.1 GCA_913045395.1 uncultured Verrucomicrobiota bacterium
GCTTGGCCAAACCCGTTCTGTCTGCCGCGAGCACCAGGGGTGCGACCGGCAGTTTGTCGGGGCTGCCGCATTTTGCGGCCAGGGCCAAGCGGGTGATTTTTCTCTGCATGGCTGGCGGGCCATCTCACTTGGAGACGTTTGACCACAAGCCAGAACTAGCCCGACTGGATGGCCAGCCGATGCCTGACTCGTTCACCAATGGGCAGCCGATTGCCCAGTTGCAAAACCAAAAACTCAAGTGCCTCGGCCCTCTGTTTCCGTTTCGCCGGCACGGCCAGTCGGGCCAGCAGATCTCGGACCTGCTGCCCGGCATCGCCGGCATCGCCGACGACATCGCGATCGTGCGCTCGATGCACACCGACCAGATCAACCATGATCCGGCGCACACGGTGATGAACACCGGCACATCCATCTCCGGCCGGCCCAGCATGGGTGCCTGGGTGACGTACGGCCTGGGCTCGATGAGCGAGGATCTCCCAGGGTTCGTAGTGTTGACCAGCGAGGGCGGCCGCAATCCGCAGCCGATCGCGTCACGCCAATGGGGCGCCGGTTTTTTGCCGAGCCGTTTCCAAGGCGTCCAATTTTTCTCGCAGGGCGACCCGGTGCACTATGTTCGGTCTGCGCCCGGTGTCAGCCGCGAGCAGCAGCGCGGCTTTGTCGAGACGGTCGGCAAACTCAACCGTCTGCGCAACGGGCAGGTCGCTAACCAGGAGATTGAGACGCGCATTGCGCAGTACGAGTTGGCATTTCGCATGCAGGCCAGCGTGCCGGAGTTGATGGATTTTTCCGGCGAACCGCAGCACGTGCTCGATGCCTACGGCATCAAGGCCATGGACAACTCGTTTGCTGCCAACTGCCTACTCGCTCGTCGCCTGGCCGAGCGCGGCACGCGCTTCATTCACCTCTACCACCGTGGCTGGGATCATCACGGCGACTTGGAGCGGTACATGAAGGTTTGCTGCGGCCTCTGCGACCATCCCAGCGCGACGCTGGTGAAGGATCTGAAGGAGCGCGGGATGCTCGATGACACGTTGGTGATCTGGGGTGGCGAGTTCGGGCGCACCCCGATGTTCCAGGGCAAGGGTTCCACCGCCGGTCGGGATCATCATATTCGGGCGTTTTCAATGTGGCTGGCTGGGGGAGGCATCAAGGGCGGCGTCACCCACGGCGAGACGGACGAACTGGGCTATCACGCCACCAAGAATCGGGTCCATGTGCGTGATCTTCACGCAACCATGCTTCACCTTTTAGGTATTGATTCCAAGAGGTTTACGTATTATTTTCAAGGATTGAATGCCCGATTAACTGGCGTTGAAGAGGAGGCCCATGTCGTCAAGTCCATCGTTGCTTAACCGTCAATCTTGGTCAAGCGCTTGACCAAGCGAGGGTTAGGCCCACTTGACGCCTGTTTTTTTATCAAAAAGCGGCTTGACTCGCGGCCGCCGTGGGCGTACGCCTCCCGCCTCAGCAAATCGTCGGTCTAACCCACCGGAGTATGAACACGCCCGACAAAGAAAGGAACACCGTAACGAAGCGGGATTTGGCCACCCGGGTGCGTCTTGCCATTAAGCCGGATGTCAAACTTCATCAGGCGCAGGTCGCGGATGTCATCTCCCACACGCTTGATGCAATTCGAGATGCCCTTGTCAATGGCAATACGGTGGAGTTGCGCAATTTCGGCGTCTTCAAGATTGAGGTTCGGAAGGAACGCGTTGGTCGAAACCCCAAGGATCCGAGTGTCGATATCCGGATTCCAGAGCGCAAAGTGGTGAAATTCCGCTCCGGCAAGGAAATGAAGAATCAGTTGGAAGCCGCTGCCTCCACCGATACCGGGCCTCCTCCGGCACCCGAGCCGAGAGCTGGCTTTGGTTCAGAATAAGCATCAAGGCTTTTCGCTGGCGGCCCGTATCCTTTCAAGTTCCTCCCAACGCGCATAAAGCGCGGCAGTTTGTTTTTTGGCAGTATCCAGTTCGATGGTCAGCTCGTTGGTTCGCGCACCGTGCCTTAAATGAAACTCCGGGTTGGCGAATAAGCCCTCGATTCGTGACACTTCCCCTTCGGCGTTTAGGATTACCGTCTCTATACCTTCAAGTTCATTTTTTTCTTTCCAAGTCAGTTTGCGCGGCTTGGCGTCAAGGGCGTGGCGTGCCTTGGTCTTGGTTTGTGTGGACCCGGGCCGCTTGGCCTGGCGCGTCGTCCGTTCGGCGAGCTTTTCCCGGTAATATTCGTAGTCGCCCTCGTTGTAAACGACCTGCCCGTTACCCTCAAACGCGATGATGCCGGTGCAGACCCGGTTGAGAAAATAACGGTCGTGACTCACCACCAGCACGCAGCCGCTGAACGCCAGCAGCGCCTCCTCCAGCAGCCGCAATGTCGGCAGGTCGAGGTCGTTGGTCGGCTCGTCCATGATCAGGAAGTTGCCGCCATGCTTGAGAATGCGCGCCAGCAGCAGGCGGCTTTTCTCGCCGCCGGACAGGCTTTTGACCCTCATGTTGATTCGCTTGGGATCAAATCCGAACCGCTGCAGATAGGCACGAATGGCGAGTTTGCCGTTGCCGAAAATGATCGTGTCCGCCTCCTCGGCGACCTCCTGCAACACCGTCTTTTCCGGGTTGGGCTGCACCCGCTCCTGGTCCACGTAATTGAACGCGGTCAGCACGCCGACCTTGCGGCTGCCAGCCGTCGGGGCCATTTGGCCCAGAACGATTTTGAGCAGGCTTGTTTTGCCAAGGCCGTTGCGGCCGCAGATGCCGATCCGCATGCCGGGCTCGAACTTGAAATCGAATCCATCGATCAACTCGTTGCCCCCAATCTCCAGTCCAACGTTGATCAGGTCTACCACACGATTGGCCAACTGCCCCGGCGGCGGGATGATCAGGTCCATCGACAGCTCCTTGTCGGGGCCCTCCCTGTTTTTGATTGAGTGAAATTTCTCCACGCGAAATTTGGCTTTGGTTGTGCGCGCCTTGGGGCCGCGGCGAATCCAGTCCAGCTCGCGCCGAAGGAAACGCTTCCGCTTTAGCTCGAGTGCCTGCTCGTTTTCCATCCGTGCTAGGTTGGATTCGAGGTAGTCTGAGTAGTTGCCCTTGTGCGTAAAAAAATGTCCGTCCTGCAGCTCGATGATGTGGCTGCAGATTTCATCGAGGAAATACCGGTCGTGCGTGGCGACGAGGAACGCCCCGCGAAACTTTTTCAGGTACTCCGCCATCCACTCGATCGAGT
>CAJWPV010000280.1 GCA_913045395.1 uncultured Verrucomicrobiota bacterium
GTTGCGCTTGAGCTCGATGCCGAGCGGGCCGTAGTCCCACAACCCGTTGAGTCCGCCGTAAATCTCCGAGGATTGGAAAATGAACCCGCGCCGCCGGCAGAGCGACACGATTTTTTCCATCCGTTCGTTTGAATTGGTCTCGGCCATAAAAAAGGGGCGGCATCTTCGCAGAGGCAAGACCGGTGTCAAGGGAACGAAAGCTGCTTGGCCGTTTATTTCCGTTGAAAAAGAGCCGTTTGTGCTGACAATCCCGGTGTGCTGTTCCGCCCAGGCAGAGTGTTGGCGCTGGTGCTCGCCGTGCTGCTCCTCAGCGCGGGGGTGGTGCTGTTCTCCCCGCGCGAGCAACCTCCCTCCCCCGCGCCCAAGTCAGCCCAGACCGGCGGCCTTGTCGATGAACAAGTGATGCAACAGGTCGCCGCCATCGAGGCCAAGCAACGCCAATGGAACGCCACCGTGTGGGCCGATGAGATGACCTCACGGCAGTACGGTGAAGTGGTAATTCAAATCTGGGACAAGCTCCGGGCCGGTGCCGATCCGTTTCAATTGCTCGGTAGCATGACATTTCGGGAGATTCAGCTTGGCCAGACGCAGCCGGCCGAGGAGTGGGAATCGGGCATCCGCCGCGTCCACCTGGCCAAAGGCGGACCGTCCTGGTCAATGGAACAATTTGGCCAGGCGCTTGGCCGCTGGAAGGCCGCTGGCTGGCTACTCGAGCAGAGCGAATGGCGGCATCGCCGGTTCGACCCGCACGCCGATGGCGGGCCAACGTCGGTCTTTTGGATTTCGCTGCACCTCGTCAACAGCACCTTGGCCAAGCGTGGCATCCTGCGCGGCGACATTGGTGTGAAGTGGCAACCAACCGAACTCACGCCGGAGACCTTGGCCAAGCCGGATCGCATCGACCTCGCTGGGCTCGAGTGGCTCGAACGCACCGGTGCGCCTGCGTTCAACCCGGCCAGCAGCCAGGACATCGTGCCCAACAACGGCAACATCTTCATCGACCCGCTCATCCTGTACGACTTCAACGGCGACGGCATGGTCGAGGTGATCATGGGCTGTAAAAATCGCATCTATCGCAACCTCGGCGAGGGGCGCTTCAAGGCAGAGCCGCTCTGCCCGAAGTTCAACGAAATTGTGTTCAACGTCACGCTTGAGGACTTGTCCGGCGATGGCGTGGTGGATGTTGTGGCCTGCGGACACGATGGCATTTATCTGATCGAGGGGCAGCTGGATGGGACGTTCCATGGCGAAGTTCGGTTCGCTTGGCGAGCGCCGCAAAAAATCCTCGACCCGATGGTCATGACCACCGGCGACATCGACGCTGATGGCGATGCGGATCTGTGGTTGTCCCAGTACAAGCTGCCGTATGTGAAGGGCCAAATGCCAACGCCAATCTACGACGCCAACGACGGTTTCCCCGGCTACCTGCTGCTTAACGACGGCACCGGCCAACTAATCGACAGCACCGCCGCCGCCGGGCTTGCAGCCAAGCGCCACCGACGCTCGTACAGCGCGTCGTTCGCCGACATCGACAACGATCGCGACCTGGACCTGGTCGTCGTCAGCGACTTCGCCGGTGTCGATCTTTACCTCAATAACGGCACGGGGATGTTCACCGATGCGACCGAGCGGCTCGTCGAGAATCATTACGGCTTCGGCATGGCTCACACCTTCGCCGACTACGATGCCGATGGCCGAATGGATTTGCTGATGATCGGGATGAACTCGTGGACTGCCGAGCGGCTGTTGTCGATGAAGCTTGCGCCGCCGACGCACCGGCACTACACCGAGCGGCTGGGCGATCTAACGTTCGGCAACCGGCTTTACTTTGGTGACGGGGAAAAAATCACACAGCGGCCGATGGGTGATCACGTGGCCAACACCGGCTGGTCTTGGGGCGCTACATCGTTCGACGCCGACAACGATGGCGACACCGACCTCTTCATCGCCAACGGCCACAAGAGCCGTGATTCGGTGAAGGATTACGAGCGGCAGTTTTGGTGCCACGACATTTACCACGCCAGCTCCCAGTCGAACCCTGCGATGGAGATCTACATCCAAGGCACGGCCAGCAGATTGTACGGTGCCGGCTACTCATACGGTGGCTACGAGAAAAACCGACTGCTGCTCAACCGCGAAAACAAGTCACTCGATGATGTGGCTTTTTTGATGAACGCCTCGCACGAGATCGACTCGCGCAATGTCGTCAGCGGCGACCTCGACGGCGACGGCCGTCTTGACCTATTCTTCACCCATTTTTCCGTCTGGCCTGAGGCGTCGCAGGGGCTGCTTATAGCCCGTAACCTTTGGCCAAGCGACAATCGCTGGGTGGGCTTCCACCTGGCCCGCAGCGCCGGCTCCCCATCGCTCAACGGAACCAAGGTTCACCTCCGGGCCGGCGGGCGCGACCAGTGGCGCTACATTGTCAACGGCGACTCGTACCGCTCGCAACACGCGCCTATAGCCCACTTCGGGCTTGGGCAGGCTACGGTCGCCGAGTTTGTTGAAATCGACTGGCCAAACGGCCAAACCACGCGTATCGACGCACCGCCGATTGGGCGATACCACGCCGTGCAAGCCGTCACGCCTCCGGCCGAATAAACCACTCGGCCACCGAGTCGGCGTAGCGCATCCCCTGCCTCGTCAGGTGAAATCGCTCGTCAGTGCAGACACCCCAGTTCGAATCCACCACCCGCTGCATGTCTGCCGCCCAGCCTGCTCGCAGGTCGAAGCCGGTGGTTTGCTCGAACAAACGAAACGGCCAGCCGATATTCATCCGAAGGCCGAATGCCGCGGTCTCGCCTGCGCTGGCCAGGGGTGAGAGCTGCTCGACCGACTCGTGTGCCCGTTGGCCAAGCGCAAGCTGCCCGCAATAACGCTCAGTGTTGGCGATATTACGAATGCGACGGCCATCGACGTAGCCGGTCGCGCTGGGTCCAAGCGCCTGGCACGCGCCACCGCGCCAGTAGTTGATGTTGTGTTGACAGGCACGCGAAGGCAGTTCGGCAACTGGGTCGCCGGCGTGCCGCGCGAAGTTGGCCACCTCGTACTGCACAAAGCCGGCAGCATCAGCGGTGTCGATCAGCTCCTCGTACATCGCGCATGCCACTGCTTCATCGACGTCAAACTCGCCAGCCCGCAGTTGCTCGTAAAGCGGTGTGTCCTCCTCGTAGATCACCTCATAGCAGGAGAGGTGTTCGCTGCCCATCGCGATAG
>CAJWPV010000281.1 GCA_913045395.1 uncultured Verrucomicrobiota bacterium
GGCCGGGACAATCCTGATGGTGCACGAGACACTTGACCAAGTGAAGGAGTCGCGTCGCGCCTGGGTGTACAATACTGGCCAGCGCCGCGTGCGCCGAGCGCCGCAGGTCGCTTACGATAACCCCGGCACGGCGTCGGACGGCATGCGTACCAGTGACCAGCTCGACATGTTCAACGGCGGGATCGACCGTTACGACTGGAAACTCGTCGGCAAACGGGAGGTTTATGTGCCGTACAATTCCTACAAGCTGCATAGCGACAGCCTGAAGGTGGCCGACATCGTCACGCCGATGCACATTAACCAGGAGCACAGCCGCTACGAGTTGCACCGCGTATGGGTGGTCGAGGCCACTCTCAAGGAGGGCAAGCGCCACATTTATGCCAAGCGCCGCTTTTACGTGGACGAGGACAGTTGGGGTGTACTGGTCGTCGATCAGTACGACAACCGGGGTCGCCTTTGGCGCGTGTCTGAGGGACACGGCATCAACTACTATGATATCCTCAGTTTCTGGACCACGCTTGAAGTGCATATGGATCTTTTGTCTGGACGCTATCTTGCTCACGGCTTGGACAATGAAAACGACATGTACGACTTCTCGTACGAGTCCAAGTCGGGTGACTACACGCCAGCGGCGTTGCGCCGGCGCGGTCGCCGCTAAGCAAGCGATTGATTGGTGAGTCAAATCCCCAACCAACCAAACCAACCCGAAGACGGGCCGGGGTTCGCCCCGGCCCGTTTCTTTTTTGGCCATCGCACTCCAAGCTGGATTTCGGTGCTTCTCATGTGCCTTGGCTTGGTCAAGCTGGCTGCGCAGCCGATCGATGGTGACTCCGTTATCGCGCCCTTGGCCAAGAGCTCGCTGTTGCTTGACGTCCACGGGGGGGGCGAACGTGCGGTGGCCGTCGGCGAGCGCGGCCATATTTTACTATCGACCGATGATGGAAATAACTGGCGACAGGTCGCCGCGCCCACACGCCGCACGCTCACCGGTGTGTTTCTCATTGACGACAAGATTGTCTGGGCTGTCGGTCATCAGTCTGTGATTTTAAAATCCGGCGATGGCGGCGAGACGTGGGCCAAGGCCAACGCCGAAAACGATCCAGAGACCGCCTATCTCGACATTCTTTTTTTGGACGCCAAGACCGGGTTCATCGTCGGCTCGTACGGCAAATTCCTCTCGACCAGTAATGGCGGCAAAACGTGGACCGAGGCGAAGCAGGACGACGACCCGCACTTGAGCCACATCAGCCCCGCGCCGGACGGAGGCCTGTGGTTGACCGGCGAGTTCGGCACCGTTCGGCGTAGCGGGGACCGGGACAAGCGCTGGGCGCCGCTGTCGACGCCGTACGAGGGCACGTTCTTCGGTGCGGTGCCTTTTGCCAAGGGCGGTGCGTTGGTGTTCGGCCTGCGCGGTAACATCTTCCGCAGCGGCGACGGTGGCGAGTGGCTGAAAATCGAGTCGCCAACGAAGGCGTTGTTGCACGCCGGCTTGGCTCTGGCTGATGGCCGGCTCGTGCTCGCCGCCGCCGCCGGCCAACTGCTGGTCAGCGCCGACGAGGGGCGCTCGTTCCGCTTGGCCGTCTGGCCGGGCGCTTCATCAGCCACGGCAACGAGTCTGTGGCAGGCGAGCGATGGCGGCCTGTTACTGGCGAGTGACAAGGGCGTGCACCGGCTCGAGTTGGCCGACCTGCATGCGGAGGTGGTGAAATGAGCGGCGCCGGTTTTGCCACGAGAGTAGAGCAGTGGGTGTTCGGCCAACGCAAACTGTTACTAGCGATTTTTCTGCTGGTGACGGCGGTGCTGTTTGGGTTTGCCACGCAGACGAAGATCGACGCCGGCTTCGAGAAGCAACTCCCGCAGGGGCACCCCTACATCGAGACGTTCACAAAATATCAGTCGCAGTTCGGCGGAGCCAACCGCGTGATGGTGGCGCTGATGGCGAGGGAGGGCGACATTTTCACGCCGGAATATTTTACAACGCTTGAGGCGGTGACGCAGCAAATGTACGGCATGCCGGGCGTGGATCAGTCGAGTGTCACGTCACTCTTCACGCCGAACGTTCGGTTCACCGAGGTCGTCGAGGACGGCTTCACTGGCGGGAATGTCGTACCTTCCGACTTCACGCCGACGCCCGAAGGCTTGGCCAAGGTACGCGAGAATGCGCTCAAGTCGAACTACATGGGGCGGCTTGTGACCGACTCATTCAATGGCGCGATGGTGATGGTTAACCTGCTCGACATCGATCCGGACACCGGCGAGCGGCTCGACACCTTCGCCTTGGCCAAGCGGCTGGAGGCGTTGCGAATGAAGCACGAGTCAGATGCCGTCAGCGTGCACATCATCGGCTTCGCCAAGGTGATGGGCGACGTCCGCGACGGGGCGCTCAACGTGGTGACCTTTTTTGGCATCACCGTGCTGCTGACCGCGCTGCTGGTTTGGCTCTATGCGCAGTCGTTTTGGTTTGCGGCGCTGCCGCTGGGCTGCTCGATCTCGGCGGTGGCGTGGCAGCTTGGCCTGCTCAACCTCCTCGGCTACGGCATCGACCCGATGTCGATCCTCGTGCCGTTCCTCGTCTTTGCGATCGGAGTGAGTCACGGCGTGCAAATGGTGCGGGCGTTTCGCGCGGAGCTGTTTGCGGGCTGCGACTCGCTGGAGGCGGGGCGGAGAGCGTTCCGGCAATTGCTCGTGCCGGGCAGCGTGGCGCTGATCACGGACACGATCGGCTTTGTCACCATTCTGCTCATTCCGGTGCCGACGATTCGTGAACTGGCCATCGCCGCAAGCATCGGCGTGGCGGCGATCATCCTGACGAATCTCCTGCTGTTGCCGCTGTTGTTGTCATACCAGAAACCCCACGACGGCTACCGCGAGAGCGTGGCTAGGAGGAAGGTGTGGACGAGTAAAATCTGGCACGCGGCTGCGCACTTGTCGGGGCCAAAGGTGGCGGCTGCGATGGTTGCCGTCTGCGCGGTTCTGTTTGCGCTTGGTTTCTCGCAGGCTAAGCGGGTGGAGGTCGGCGACCTGCACCAGGGCGTGCCGGAGTTGCGGCCGGACTCACGCTACAATCTCGACAGCGCGATGATCACCGGCAACTTCAACCTTGGCGTCGATATTTTCATCGCATTCACCGAGACGGTGAAGGATGGCTCGGTGGATTACGGGGTGATGGAACTGCTCGATCGTTTCGAGTGGCACCTGTCCAACGCCGAGGGGG
>CAJWPV010000282.1 GCA_913045395.1 uncultured Verrucomicrobiota bacterium
CGGGATTTGTTTTTTCAAGTTGGTGGCGTTCAGGTGAATCGGTAGGCCTTGAAACTGGTCGGTGATTTCCTGGCTCTGCATCAGCAGGAAATTCCCCGGCACATCAATCTTCAAGCGATATTCGACATAGGTCTTGAGCCGAACCTGCGGGACGCCCTCCACGACCCTGTGCTCGACCCAGTCGTTGCCAAAGCGCTTGAGGTATTTTTCGAATGCCCGCAGGCCGCCGGCGTTTTTCTCACGGTGAATCCAGCGCTGGCCCTCGGACAACACGTTGTGGTCGGAAATAGCAAGGAAATGGTAACCGCTGCTACGGTACCAGTCGGCGATCATCTCGGGATAGTCGTCGCCATCGCTCCAGAGTGAGTGGGTGTGGAGGTTACCCTTCCACCAGCGAACATCCTCGGCGGAAAGGGTCAAGGCTGCCAGCATGAAGGTGGTCGTGAGGAGGAACTTGGTTTTCATGCGTTGAAGTGGGGGAAGCGTAGAGTTGCAAATGTTGAGCTGCAAGTTTTCAGTCATCGCTTGATCCAATCGCGGCCGCGCCACCTGTCAATTCTCCAAATAAAATCGCCTGGTCAAACGCCTGACCAGTTTTAATGCGGGGAACGGAAAACGCTGGCGAGGATCGACTCCTTGGTTTTCCAGAGGAGAGACATGGTCATCGACAGCGGGATCAGCATGAAGGCCAGCACGAACCCCATTAAGAGCCACGGCTGGCTTGCCGCCGTGGCCGCGAGCTGGAGGAGCAGTTCCGGCGGCTCGATGTTGAGCGATGTCAGGTACATGACGCCGAAGTTGACGCCGAAGCCGATCGACGCCACGGCCAGCAGCACGCAGTTCATCCGGGAAAACAGCTTCGACTCAACTCGAAGCGTCTCGTCCGGCAGCATGGCGGCGAGGCGTGACAACATCTTGTTGAGTGACATCAGGTAAAATACGAACACCAAAGCCAACAGCCAAACAGCATTGGCGAAGCCCAATTCGTCCGGCGCGCGGTGGTGCCAGTGCAAAAATGGCGACAAGCCAAGGTTGAACAGTCCGAGGAGTTTTACCTCGCCAAGCGCCTCCTGCCAGATGCGTTCCTGAGGCTGAAAACTGCGCAACAGCCACAGTCCGTACCACAGCATGCCGAACGCCACCGGCGGCAGGAGCATGCCCAGCGGCCAGACGGCATCAGTCCAGTTTGAAATGGTGGCCATGAAGCTGAAAACCATCGCAAACGGTAGTCCCCAAAAAAGCACCGACGTACCATGCACCACCCGGGCCAGCGATGGCAGCGGGTCTGGTTGTGTGTTAGGTTCGTTTATCGTCACAGGCTCAGGTAGGTCTGGTCGCGAAGGCCCTTTGTGTAGTCAGCCAGCAGCCTCATCCCCTCGGACGGCTTGAGCTGTTCGTCGCTGATGGCAGATTCGGTTTGCTTCTTGATGCTCTGCACGAGTGCCTTCTCGTCGTACTGCACCATGTCGAGCACGCTCGCGATGGATGTTCCCTCAATCACCTCCTCAATGTAATAGCCGCTTTCCTCATCGGGATCGAGAAACACATGCACCTCGTTCACGCGGCCGAGGAGGTGGTGCATGTTTCCCATGATATCCTGATAGGCGCCCATAAGGAAAAACCCGGGCTGGTACGGCCCCGGCCCGGCGGTCGATGTGGTACGTCCGCCTAGCTTCATCGATCGACCACTCGACCGTTGGTTGGGATTGAGAGGTATCGCTCATGCCACCCCGCAAGGGACGCGCACTATACGAGTGCCCAAAGCGATTTCAACCGCGAATAAAAAGCGGCGAACCTATTTGTCCGAAGCCACAAACGTCGTCACCACCGGCCGGTGATCCGAACCGTGGCCCCAGTTCGCCACGACCGGTATCCAGGAGTTGACGCGATCCCACTCCCTGGCCATGCCGGGGCTGAGCAGGACGAAATCGATGCGGCTGTACACATCCTCCACGCCGTAAAAATATGTCCACGACTCGTTGCGCGGGAACCCGTTTGAGTTGATGAGGTTCGGGCCACTGTCGCCGTTACGTTCGCCGGGGCGCGTGTCCACGAGCTGCGATTTGCCACGACCGATGAGCGCCTTCACCGGCTTGGAATTATAGTAGTCATTGAAATCGCCGAGCACGGCAAAATTCACCTCTGGGTTCGCCTTGAGACGGGTATTGATGATGTGGCGCAGTCGCAGTGCCTCCTGCAATCGCATTTCCGACTCGTCCGCCACCGATACCTTGCGCTTCGACTTCAGGTGCGCGGTGATCAGCAAAAACGAGTAGTCACCGAGCGCAATCTCCACCTCGGCAAATCCGCGGTTGACATGCAGTCGACGGCCATTGAGTAGATAGCTCTCGTTGTCGTGCCGCGTGATTTTCTTGAACGGAAACCGGCTGAGAAACGCAACATGAATTGCAGTGTCATGCGCCGACAAATGTTCCACGTGCGGCAGGTCCAGCCCCTTGGCCTTGAGTGCGGCCTTCAGCTTGGCCAACGCCGTTTTTTTTCCCATCTCCTGTAGAGCGATCACATCCGGCCTAGCCGCAAGGATGCTCTCGACCACCTTCGCACGGGCAAGCTTGGTTTTAAGCGGCCGATTTTGGATTGGTTCCAGGATATAATTTTCCACGTTGTAGGTCGCCACGCGAAATGTCTGCTGCGCTTGGCCTAGCAGCCCCGCCATAACGAAGACGGCGGCGGTAATGAAAAATATGCGAAAACCCATGAGATGTTACTTGGCTTGAACGATAAAAAACCGGGCTAACTGGTCTGCCTTGGCACTAAAACTGCCTGCGCCATCGTTGAACTTTAACCCTTCGCCCGTCGGCTTGTAAGGCCCGGCCACCAGACTGCTGGCCAGCACGGTGTAACCCGTCACCAGGCTTGCCTCCCATCGCAGGGTGATCTCGCCGTTGACCAAGCTGGCTGTGATGTCGACAACTGGAATGTCGACAACTGGATCGTCCTTGAAGGGCGCGCCGCTTGGCCAAGCGCCGGCCGAGACGATCAAGTCGGCCACTGTGCCGTGATCCGAGAACGCCCCGTTCAGGCCGGGGTATCGCGTCATTGAGCCCTTGTTTTTCGAAGTGCTGCCGTACTGGATTCGGTCTATCACATGCCCATCAGCATTGCGCAGCGTGATCGTGTCACCGCTGTTGTTGAGGCCCAGCCCGCTCATGCTCTCCGTGGCCGGCAGCGCCAGCACGTCGTCGCCGAAT
>CAJWPV010000283.1 GCA_913045395.1 uncultured Verrucomicrobiota bacterium
CCGACCAGCCGATGGACGGCCGAAGCCTCCTGCCATTCATCAGGGGCGAGGCCAAGCGCGTCGGGCCTAGGCCGTTGTTCTGGCATTTCCCGGCGTACCTCCAGGCGTACAAGGTGATCGGGGAGCAGCGTGATCCGTTGTTTCGCACGCGGCCGTGCAGTGCCGTGAGACTGGGCGACTGGAAGCTGCACGAGTATTTCGAGGACGGCGCACTCGAACTTTACAACCTAAAAGAGGATATTGGTGAGCGGCAAAACTTGGCCAAGGCAAACCCTGTGAAGGTAAAGGAGCTGCACAATCTGCTCCTCGCCTGGCGGAAAGAAACCAGCGCGCCGGTGCCAAGGAAAGCCAATCCGGACTTTGATGCTGCTGCCGAGGCCAGGGCGATCCGCAAGGCATTGGCCAAGCAGGGCGGGTGATCGGGCGCACCTGATGACAGCTATCGGCTATCGGTACGTACTCGGTTTCGCGGCCTTCCACTGGGACGCCAGCGCTTGGCCGGAGCGTGCGCCTCGGTGAACTTCCGCTCGAACCTTGAGACAATTTCTGGGTAGCGCTTGGCCAGGTCTTTTTTCTCGGCGATATCCTCCAACACGTCGTAAAGTTCAATGGGGCCAGTGATCATCGGTCGACGGACCGCTTTCCATTTGCCGGCTCGCAGAGCCTGCTTGGAGCCTTGCTCGTAGAATTCCCAGTAAAGGTAGTCATGTTTTTTTTGTTGCTCATTTTTGCCGAGCAGCGTGGGGAGAAAACTGATGCCGTCGGTGGGCACATCCAGTTTCATGCCCGCGATTTCGGCGGCGGTGGCCATGAAATCAACCGCGCCAGCCATGAGCTGCGTTGTGCTGCCGGCCTTCACGCGGCCGGGCCACTGGACGATCATCGGCACTCGGATGCCGCCGTCATACAGGGCGCGCTTAATGCCGCTCACCGGGCCGTTGGCGTCGAAAAAGCGGAAGTCATTTCCCCCCTCGCTGTGTGGGCCGTTGTCGGACGTAAAAAAAATGACCGTGTTTTTGTCCAGCCCGTGAGCCTCTAGTCGTTTGACAACCTGCCCCACCATCTGGTCGAGGTACGTGATCATCGCGGCCTGTCCCTTGTTTTGCTTCGTCCATTTTTTATCCTTGTAAATGCCGTGATCCGGCACCGCCGTGCCGTCGCCGGTTTTGCGAGTAGCCTCGTTGTTGGCGTGCGGTAGCGTGTATGAGAGATACAGAAAAAAACGTTCGTCCTTGTGCGCGTCGATAAAGCCAAGTGTTTCCTTCATCATCAATGCCGGGCTGTAATCGATCTTTTTGCTCGCCACACCCTGCCCCCATTTACCCTCGTCGGGAACGATGTTGCGCAGCTTGACCCGATTTTCGTTCTTCACCAGGAACGTCGGGTAGTAAAGATGCGCATGGTGCTGGTCTAGATAGCCGTAAAAAAAGTCGAACCCCTGCCGGGTCGGCAGGCCGGTCGAGCCCTCGTGCCCAAGGCCCCACTTGCCGATTTGCCCGGTCGCGTAGTCGGCGCGCTTGAGGACCTCCGCCACCGTCACGTCCTCCGGCCGCAGGTTGTCCTTGCCGTTTCCCCGGATGTAGCAATGGCCGGTGTGCAGGCCGGTCATCAGCACGCACCGCGACGGGGCGCACACGGTTGAGCCGGCATAAAAATCGGTGAACCGCATGCCGCGCTTGGCCAGGCGATCGATGTGCGGCGTCTGGATGAGCTTTTGGCCGTAGCAACCCAGGTCGCCATAACCAAGATCATCCGCCATGATGTAAACGATGTTGGGCCGGTCAGCGCTTGTTTTAGACGCCTCAACAGCAACAAACGGGCTGCATGAGATTACCGAAAGGATAAGGGCTAGTTTTTTCATCGTTGTGTTTGGTGTAGTTGAAAGTTTCAGGGTCTTGTCCTTGCCTTGGCCAAGCGCTATCTCTTCTTCGCGAACAATGGGAACCGTTCAGAGGCGGTGTGAGCCTCCTTGAACAATGGGGCAATTCGTTTCACCACATTCGGATGCGTGGCAGCAATGTTTTTGGTTTCGCCGATGTCCTGCTTGAGATTGTAAAGCTGGATCGGTGCGTCGGGGTCGTTTTTGACCTTCAAACGAATAGCCTTCCAATCGCCCATACGAATGGCTTGTGCGTTTCCGTATGAGTGAAATTCCCAGTATAGATAGTCGTGTTTCTTCTGTTTGCCACCGGTGAGGGCGGGGACGTACGAGATGCCGTCGGTGTGTTTCGGAGTTGATATTTTCGCAAGTTCGCAAAACGTTGGCATCAAATCCCAGTGAGCACAAATGTGATCGCTCACGCTGCCAGCCTTCACCCTACCGGGCCAATAGGCGATTAAGGGTACGCGGATGCCGCCTTCGTAAAGGTCACGCTTATGGCCTTTCAGTGGCCCATTACTATTGAAGAATCCTGGTTGGTGACCGCCCTCATAGTGCGGGCCGTTGTCGCTGGTGAACAACACTAGTGTGTTGTCGGCAATTTTTAATTCATCCAACAGATCGAGTACTTGGCCGACGCCACGGTCCATGCGGGTCATCATACCGGCAAACGCAGCGACCGGATTACGCACCTTCGTGCCATGACTGTACTTGCCGATCTTGTCTTCGAACTGCAGAAACTTTTTCCGGAAAGGAGCGACATCCTCCTCAGGGCACTGCATGGCCGCGTGCGGGATGGTGATTGGCAGGTAGGCGAAGAACGGTTTCTTCGCGTTATCGCGGATGAATTTCAGTGCCTGTTTTTGGATGAGATCGTGCGAATAGGCTTTGCCATCGAGCATCACCTTGTTGTCGTTGTGCCAGAGGTGCTTGGGATAAAACGTGTGCGCTTGGCGCTGGCAGTTGTACCCAAAAAACTCGTCCCAACCTTGGTTTACGGGATCACCGCTCGACCCTGGCGCACCGAGACCCCACTTACCAAACATGCCAGTGGTATAGCCGGCCTCTTTAAGTAGCTTGGGGATGGTGATCATGTTTGCCGGGATCGGAGCCTGGCCTTCCGGTTGCACTTCGCGGTTGCCGCGCACGTAGGCGTGACCAGTGTGTACGCCGTTCATAATGCTGCAGCGGGTTGGCGCGCACACTGTACTGCCAGAGTAATGCTGCGTGAAACGCATCCCCTCGGCCGCCATGCGGTCGATGTTTGGCGTGGTAAAAAGCTTTTGCCCGTAGCAGCCAAAGTCGCCGTACCCGGCGTCATCCACCAT
>CAJWPV010000284.1 GCA_913045395.1 uncultured Verrucomicrobiota bacterium
ATTTTCCTGATGGGCGAAGCGGCCCGTCCGGGGAACGCCTACGCCCGCAAGCTGCGAAAGTTGCGCGACCGAAAGCTTGAGTCCGGCCAGGCGGCACTCGAGGCCGCGCTACGAAAACTAGAGGCGGCGCAAGTCAGCGCTTCAGGGTCGGCGGGCGCGGTGAAAAAATCTTCAGACTGATGCCTCGTTCGACGGTCTCGGCACCGTAAACCGTGACGTCAAAATACTTCGCGATTTTCTCGCCCGCGGGCAGCAGCGAAAAATCAAGCCAGTCGTTTAGGCTGACCTCGTCCAGTCCCTCCATCGGGATCATGCTGAATATCATTTCGAATTGATCGGCGTTGGCGCGGAGGGTGTCCATCATGCTGAGCACCATGACGCGGTCGTTCTGGTAGCCAAAAAACCCGGAATCCATCCCACCCACCGCCGCCGCAGCCGGGGCGAGCCTGTCGTGCTTGGCCAGGGGCGACTGCGGCTTGCCGTCCAGCAGGCCCTGCAACAGGTCGGCATCGGTGGACACCGCCATGTAGCCGTCCTTGACGGCAAACAAAATCTCGCTCGCCACCAGTTCGCCGGTGCTCGGGTCGGGCAGTTCCATTATCCCGAAGCTCTGCGCGGTGTGCTTCCCTAGTTTACGCGGCTCGAGCGTGGCTTCGTTGAGTGGCGGCGGCAGGATGCCGGGCACGGCACCGATGCCCTTGATCAGCTCCGCCGGGCTGGGTGACTTGAAGAGCGCCGCCATCGCGCCAGCGCCGAACTCGTTGAGCGATTTGCCGTTCGGCGGCATCTGGAAGAGGATCAGGTCATCGCCAAAATTGTTGAGGAAACTTTTTTTGAAATCGAAATCCGGATCCTTGTCCTTACCGAGTAGGCCGACAGTGAACTCGAACATGTTGGCCATATCCGGCGACAACTCTAGCAGCAGCTTCTCGAGGTTTTTCCATGCGGCGCCCATGTCGACCCGCCACCGCGAGAAAGCGGCCACGTTGGCCGGGACGAATGGCGGCGGCGAGGCGTCAGCGCGCCTGGTTTCCAGCAGGCCGAACAACCCCCTGCGCTTGGCCTCGGGCAAACCGATAAACAACTCGGCGTGTGCCCCGTCGGGCCGCTCGCTGTAAGTCACGGCGAATGTGCTCAAGCCGTCGAGACCAAGCGAACCGAACACTTCACCGAAGTCGATGCCCAGTTCGGCCCCGTCAGGCGCGTTGTCGAGCAACTGCGGAATCACTTTGCCAAAGTTGGCCCACGTGTAAAAATCGGCTCCCTTGAGCAGCGCGCTGTGATCCGCTGCGAACGCCGGGTTGGCAGCCAGTGTTCCGCCGCCCCCCCCGCCTAGCCGCGCCAGGACGCCCTCGACCTGTCCCGTTGCCGTGCCAACAATCAGTTTGGCATCGACGCGGCCGATATGCACCTGCCCCTGGCCTCCTGGGTCGCTTACCGTGGTAAAATCGATCCCGCCAATTTCCGTCTCGCTGACGTTGCGATCCGCCTTTTTCCAGTCGCGCTTCATTTGCGACAAGGTTCTACGAAGGGCAAAACTTTTCCGCCCGGCATCGAGCAGCAGTAGCAGCGACGATTGCTCGCCGGCTGCCAGTCCGGGCACCACGGCCAGGGCGACCGGGCCGCTGGCCATCTCCTCGAACGCCTCGAAGTCGACCGCCAATTCCTCCTCGATCTTGTCCAGTACGTTCGCCTCGAAGCCGTCGGCCAGTTTTTTGCGGAACGGCTTGAACTCGGCGCTATCCCAAAACTGCCCCGATGCGCTGGCCTTGAAATGCTTCTTCGCGGTGGCGTAGTCCGGCGCGGCCATCACCAGCACGGTTTCAGCCGGCAGCAATGACTCCAGCGACGTGGTGGCCTCGGCAGCTTTTGCAGATGAAATGAGCGCGAGGCCGGCCATGACGGGAACAATGATATCTTTCATAACGATAGGAATGTTGGTGGGGAAACGCTCCCCGGAAATTGTGCTACACACCGAGTTTGGCAAAAGTTACGCCCCCTGTCAGCCCAAAAGTCCATTTGGGAGGGGGTTGCGATGACATCCTGCACGGCATAATCTGGCGACCGGGACAACCAACCCGCCCGCGCTGCTTGGCCAAGCGCCGACTCCTATCCATGAAGCAACTGAAGAAATACATAGACACCAACCGGCAGCGGTTCATCGCCGAGCTGATCGAGTACCTGCGCTTCCCCAGCGTGTCGGCGCAGAGTGCCCATAATAAAGACATGGCGGCCTGCGCCCGCTGGCTCGCTAATCACGCCAGGTCTCTTGGCCTCAAGCCGCGCGTGTACAAGACTGACGGCCACCCGATCGTCACCATCGCCACGCCGCGAAAGCGCAACAGCACCAAACCGCACTTTCTCGTTTATGGCCACTATGACGTGCAGCCGCCCGAGCCGCTGGAGCTTTGGGAGAGCCCACCGTTCGAGCCGACGCTTCGCGGCCGCAACCTCTTCGCGCGCGGCGCAAGCGACAACAAGGGCCAACACTTCGCCCATCTCAAGGCGGTCGAGGCGTATCTCAAAACCGATACCGAGTTGCCGTGCGACTTGACGTTTGTCGTCGAGGGCGAGGAGGAGGTCGGCGGCGAGGCACTGGTCGGATTCCTCAAGCAAAACAAACGTGAACTCAAGTGTGACGGCATCGTGGTTTCCGACACTGGCATGCCGGATCTCAAGCACCCCGCGCTGACGTACGCGCTGCGCGGAGTCGCCGCGCTCGAGATCAAGCTCACCGGTCCCGACCGTGATTTGCACTCCGGCATTTACGGTGGATCAGTCGAGAATCCTGCGATGGCGCTGAGCAAACTTCTAGGCAGAATGATCAACAAAAACGGCAGCATCAACTTGCCCGGTTTTTATGACGACGTCGTCAAGCTCACTGCCTACGAGCGCAGGCAACTTGCCCGCGTCCCGTACAGCGAGGCCAAGTACAAAAAGCTGCTAGGCGTGAAGGCCCTGTTCGGCGAAAAAGGTTTCACGCCAAACGAGCAACGCTCCGCGCGCCCGACGTTCGAGATTAACGGCCTCACCAGTGGCTACCAGGGCGAGGGCAGCAAAACCATCGTGCCGAGCTCGGCCAGCGCAAAGATCACCATGCGTCTCGTGCCAAACCAGAATCCAAAAAAAATCCTCCGCTTGGTTGCCAGGCAACTCAAGTCACTCTGCCCACCAACGATGCGCGTTGAGGTC
>CAJWPV010000285.1 GCA_913045395.1 uncultured Verrucomicrobiota bacterium
GAAATACACAATGGTGGCCAGCGTGGACAAACCCGTTACCGCCAATGCCACAAGGTATCCGGTTTTGCCCGACCCAGTCTCGGGCATGTCATCAAAGTTCATCCCGTACCATGTGCCCACCAGCATAATCGGTGTCGTGATCACGGTGAACACCGTCAGCAACTTCACGATCTCCCCGGTCTTATTCGACGACATGTTGAGGTACACCTGCAGCACGCCTGTCAGCGACTCCGCGTAGCGCGCTGCCAACTCGCCAATGTTGTAGAGCCCGTCGTAAACGTCGCGGTAGTACGGGATCAGGTGCGAGCGAACGAGCTTGAACTCGCCGCGGACAAACCGGCCCAGCACCTCCTTTTGAGGGCCGATGATCTGCCGAAGTTGCAGCACCTCCTTCTTGATCTGCAAAATTGTGTTGAGCGTCTCCGTGCCGGGATCCTCGAGCGCCCTCTGCTCCACCTCCGCCACCTCCATTGCCAACTCGTCTAGGGCTGGCTTGTAGTTCTCGACGATCAAGTCCAGTAGCGTGTGAGCCACCCGATCCGGCTCCGTCGCAATGTCCGCCGTGTTGCGCAGGCACATCTCCCCGGCCAACTCCACCGGCCGCAGCGGCTTGCTGTGAAACGTCACCAGGAAATTTTTGCCCAAGTAAAAACTCAGCTCCGAAGTCGCGAACACCCCGTCCTTGCGGCTGTAGTCCACCGCGTGAATCACCATGAAGAGATACGGCGAAAACTCATCCTTCTCCTTCGGCAGATATTCCTCGACCTTTGGTAACGGACTCTCCGTCACGCTGTCCTCAATGGAAAGGGGATGAAAATGGAAGATGTTTTTGAGGAGAAAATCGGTCTCCTGCGGAGTCGGATCCTCGAGGTCAACCCACAGGAAAAGCTTGGTGTCCGACAACAGCGTTGGCATCAGGAACAACTCGATGTCCTTGCTGTGCAACGCGCCCTTGGTCGTAAATGCGAATGACCGTACCATTAGCCTCCTGTTGTTTAGCGTTCAAATCCAAGCGCCCCAATAGGGACAAACTGGCGCGATGCTATCCCCGGCTATTCACAATGCAACTCAAAAACCGTCAAGATAGGTCAAAATGTCACACTTCTTTGTTTTTTTCATCATGATTTTGACAGTGTAACCAGCTTGTTTCGTATAATTTAAGTATTCGATTGGGCAATCGGCGGCCAAGCCGACTTGCACAATTTGCTTTCACGAATAAGCTTCGCGCGGCTTGGCCTCGCTTGGTCAAGCTCAGTTTCCCACTATTTACAATGTCCGAAAGCTATATTCAGGATCTGTTTGCTGAACGGATCGGCGGTGTTAAATACGGCAAAGACACTGCCATATACAAATTTGAGAAGATCAAGCGCGCCAAAAAGGCGGCTCTCGACGCCAATCCGGGCGCAGAGATCATCGATATGGGCGTGGGTGAGCCAGATGAAATGGCGTTCCCTGAAGTCGTCGCCCAGCTCCACGAGGAGGCTCAAAACCCGGCCAATCGCGGCTACGCCGATAACGGCGGCCAAGCGCTCAAGGAAGCCGCCGCCCGATTCCTCGACAAAGTCTGCGGTGTCAGCGGTATCGACCCTGGCACCGAGGTACTCCACTCCATCGGCAGCAAGGCGGCACTCTCCATTTTGCCAGCGGCGTTCATCAACCCGGACGACTACGTCATCATGACGATCCCTGGCTACCCGGTGTTTGGCACGCATGCCAAGTACTACGGTGGCAAAGTGCACAATCTCACGTTAACGGCGGAGAACAATTACCTGCCGGATCTCGACAGCATTCCGGCAGACGTGCTCGAGAAAACCAAAGTGCTCGTGCTCAACTATCCGAACAACCCGACCGGCGCCAGCGTCACGCCGGAGTTCTTCGCCAGGGTCGTCGACTTCGCCAGGGCGAACAACCTCATCGTGATCCACGACGCCGCTTACATCGGCTTGGTTTATGACGGCAACAAACCCCTGAGCTTCCTCGCCACGCCGGGCGCGAAGGACGTCGGCATTGAATTGCACTCGACCAGCAAGAATTTCAACATGACCGGTTGGCGCTGCGGCTTCGTGGTCGGCAACCCGTTACTCGTCAAGGCTTACGGCGACGTAAAGGACAACAGCGACTCCGGCCAGTTTCTCGCGATCCAAAATGCTTCGGCCTACTGTTACGACCACCCCGAGATCACCGAAGCCATCGCCATCAAGTACTCGCGCCGCATGGATAAACTCATCGGCGTGCTGCAAAACGCCGGTTTCCAGGTGAACAAATCAGGCGGCTCCTTTTTCCTCTACATGAGCGCGGCCAAGGCGGCGGTCAAGGCCGACGGCGAACGCGTTGAGTTTGAGAATGGAGAGGCCCTTTCGCAGTGGTTGATCCGCGAGAAACTCATCTCCACAGTGCCGTGGGATGACGCCGAGCCGGCGATCCGCTTCAGCGTCACCTTCGCTGCCAAGGACGTGACCGACGAGGATCGTGTGATCGGAGAAATCGCCTCCCGCCTCGGCGACGTGAAATTCGAATTTTGATTTCCCCCCGCGCTTGGCCAAGCCGGATTTGAACTGTACTTTGTCCGCCGATGGTTCTCGTACTCGATAACTACGACTCGTTTACTTACAATCTGGTCCAATACTTGGGCGAGTTGAAGGCAGACGTGCTCGTCCATCGAAACGACGAGGTCACGGTCGAGCAGATCGAATCCGACAACCCTGAGCGCATCCTCGTCTCCCCAGGCCCGTGCACACCACGCGAAGCCGGCCTGTCCAACGACGTTATCATACACTTCGGCGGCAAGCTGCCGATCATGGGTGTTTGTCTCGGGCACCAATGCATCGGCCACGCCTTCGGCGGCGACGTCGTGGTGAACTACCGAATGATGCACGGCAAAACCTCGCCCATCACCCACAACGGCAAGGATCTGTTCAAAAACATCCCCTCCCCATACGTCACCACGCGCTACCACTCGCTCATTGTCAAACGCGAGACGCTGCCGGTCTGCTTGGAGGTCACCGCCGAAACCCAGGAGGGAGAAATTATGGGCCTGCGCCACAGGGAACTGCCGATCTGGGGTGTGCAGTTCCACCCCGAGAGCATCCTCACCGAGCACGGCCACACGATGATGCAAAATTTTCTGGATCTCACGGTTTAAGCCGCGGGCCAAGCTCTTGGCCAAGCGTTAGCCGGTCATCGGGAAAAG
>CAJWPV010000286.1 GCA_913045395.1 uncultured Verrucomicrobiota bacterium
CAATTCCTGCTGGCAATCCAGTCAGTGCCCATTGGTACGCGCCTACGCCCAGTGTTGGTCCGCAAAGCGCATTGGCAACGACCAGCGCGGCGACCAGTTTCACAGCTGCGGGGGTCAGCGCCACCTCGGTTTGGATCGGCCCACTGTTGCGAATTTTTATTTTCCGTAACACGAGCAATACAGCCATCACCGTCAAGCCGCCGAGGATGCGTTGATACGCCTGCGACAGGCCATCCACGGTGGCCCCGGCCTCGACCACCGAAATTGCCTTTCGACTCAGCACCGCGCCGAAGCCCTGCCCAAAGGCGGACATCAGGCCCCACATGATTCCGGCCTTCCAGTGTTTCTTATCGACTTGGGATGTTTCGCTAGGGGCCAGGGCCAATGCGACTCCCACCAAAATCGCCGTGCCAGCCAGTACCTGCCCAAACGACAATCCATTGCCCAACCAAAGCCACTCGATCGCCGCCGCAATCGGCGCGGCGAGGCATTGTGTCATCACCATCGTCAAGCGGGAACCAAGGATCGGGTATGCCCTGAACAATCCGTAGTCACCTATGCCAAACCCAACGATGCCACTGATAAAAAATACACCTAGAGCCCCGCCCCCGAGCCCCGCCCCGAACGAATGTGCATAAGTACCCAATAAAAACGCCGACAGCAGAAAACGCCAAAAGTTTGCCTCGACGCCAGCGAGGTAATGCGACAGGCGCTTACCTGACACGGCCGAGAGCGAAAACAGAATCGTGGCCAGTATCGCTGCGGTCATTTGCCGGAGGGATCAATCATCCAGAAACCCAACACTGCGCCAGCCATCGAGAATCGACTGCAACCCGGTACGCTCCGCACTGGGCACCTCGACCAACGGCGGACGCACCGGGCCGCCGCTCAGGCCGAGCATGTCAAGCATCGCCTTCATCGCCGACACCTCGTATCCCTTCCGACTGGTTCGCAGCGAATACAGCGGCACGACGTGGTCGTTGACCAGTTGATTGAGGGCCACCGAGTCGCCGGCGGCACCCAGTTCGTGAAGCTTGACCGACAACTTCGGCGCCACCGCCGAGATGCTGGATGTATAGGTTCGGATGCCGATCGCGTAGTAGCCCGGCACCATGTCGTCACCCGCACCGCCGATCCAGTGCAGCCTGTCGCCAAGCCGTTGGCGGATCATCTGGTAGCGACGAATGTCCCCCAAGCCGTCTTTCCACGCGATGACGTTTGGGATTTCAGCCAGGCGTTCGGCCTGTGCCGGCGTGTAGTTTGCCCAGTCACGACTGTAAATCAGCACCCCCAAGCCACTCGTCTCTGCGATGCTCGAGTAGTAGTCCTCGAGGCCATCCATCTCGGCATTCGGATAGTAAGGCGGGAATGCCAGTACACCTTCGGCACCGCAGTCGGCTGCCTGCCTAGCCAAGCGCTTGGCCAAGCCGCCGGCGAAACCCACCCCGGCAATCACAGGCGCACGGCCGGCCGTCTCCTCGACGGTCACCTCAACGACTTGCCGCACCTCCTCCGGCGTGAGCGAGTACAACTCGCCGGTGCCACCAGCGGCGACCAGCGCGCACATTGGCTGCTTGAGCATGTAACGGACGTTTTTTCGATGCCCCTCGAGGTCGAGTGAGTGGTCGTCGTTGAACGGCGTCACCGGGAAACCGATGACTCCCTCCAGCCTTGAACAAAGTTCCTGTGGATTCATTTTAAAAATTGGTTACCAGCGCGGAAGTTTTCGGGTCCAGTTTGGGTCGATGTGTTTTTGCATCTCGGCCTCGTCGTCGCGCCTGCGGTACGGGCAGTTGCGGAAGCGCTCCTTGCCGCGCTCGAGTTGATCGTAATCAAGCGTCACACCCAAGCCTGGTTTGTCCTGAATTTCGACGCAGCCGCCGACAATCGGCACCCGACCGCCCTCGACGATTTCGTCAGCAGCCGACTGCCAGGGGTAATGCGTGTCGCAGGCGTAGGTAAGGTGCGCTGTCGCCGATGCGACGTGCGCCATCGCCATAAGCGAAACGCCGAGGTGACTGTTCGAGTGCATCGACATGCCGATGCCGAACGTCTTGCAGACACGCGCAAGCTGCTGCACCTGCCGCATTCCGCCCCAGTAATGGTGGTCACACAACACCACCTGCACGGCATCAAGCCGTACCGCCTCCGGGATGTCGCCAAACGATGTCACGGCAACATTGCTGGCCAGCGGCGTCTCGATGCCATCGACCAACAGGCGTTGGCGCACCTCGGCCATCCCGTCGAGGCCGACACACGGGTCCTCGAGATAGCCGCCACGGGAGAGTTCCCCGGCCAGGTCCTGCCCTACTTTCACGGATGTCTCGACCGACCAGGCGCAGTTAGGATCGATCCGCAGCGGTACGGCTTGTCCAAGCACTTCGCGAAGTTGGCGCAGCGTCTCGACCTCGATCTCCGGTTCGAGCACGCCACCCTTGAACTTGATGGAGCCGAAGCCGTACCTGGCGCGCATTTGCTGAACCTGTTTAACGAGAGACTCCGGTGAGAGGGCCTCGCCGTATTCGTCGTCGCGCAAATCGTCGCCCTCGCCACCGCCACCGGCGTGCTTGTAGAACGGGTACGCGGAAAAAGAAACCTTGTCGCGTATGCGGCCGCCGATGAGGTCGCAGACCGGCTTGCCAACCGACCTGCCGATCAAGTCGAGACAGGCCGTCTCGATAGCGGAGTAGGTTCGGGCGTCGGTGTCAAGAGGGTTTTCCCCGGGAACATTGTAGGTTTGAGATCGCTTCAAGCCGCTGGTGCTGCCCTCAAGCATCGGTGAGAGATCACCGGTCAACCGATACGGACAGGCTCCAACGACCTCTTTACTAATCGCCTCCAACGCCCTGGCCGGCTGATCACCACCATAGGTCTCAGCGATGCCAATGACCCCGTCGTCGCTTTCCAACTCAATGACATTGCGCAGCGCATACGGTTGGTGCAGACCGTAACTGCTGCGCAGCGGCGGGTCGGCCATGGCGATCGAGTGAATCCTGAAGTCGCTGATTCGCATTAAATAGACGGACCGCATGTTGCCGCCCGCTCGCGTTTGATTCAATGCGGGAGTGCGCCGGTTACCTGGTAACTGAATCCACTCACCAGCCCAGCCCTCCGGTGGAGAGTTCAAGGCGAAGTGATCACATTGCTCGATGTAGGCCAAACTTGGACCGTCACCAG
>CAJWPV010000287.1 GCA_913045395.1 uncultured Verrucomicrobiota bacterium
CGGTGATCAGTTCCGGCGGTGTCACGTCAAAAGCCGGGTTGCGAGCTTTGCTGCCGGGGTTGGCCAGGCGCACCTTTTGCCGACGCCCACCCGGCGTCACTCCCCAAGCGCTGAGCACCTCGTCTTCGTTGCGCTCCTCGATCGGGATGGCCTGGCCGGACTCGAGTTCCCAGTCGATGGTCGAGAGCGGGATGGCGACGTAGAACGGGATGCCGTGCCGCTTGGCCAGGACGGCCTTGGTGTAGGTGCCGATCTTGTTGGCCACCTCGCCGGTGCGGCCCAGCGTGCGATCGCTGCCGACGATGACGAGGTCGATCTCTCCGCGTTGCATCAGGTGTCCGGCGGCGTTGTCGGCAATAACATCGTGCGAGATGCCCTGCTGTGCCAGTTCCCAAGCGGTGAGGATGGCGCCCTGCGATCGCGGCCGTGTCTCGTCACAATAAACATGGAACGATTTTTTCTTGGCCTGTGCGGCGTACATTGGAGCAGTGGCGGAGCCGACATCCACGAATGCCAGCCAGCCAGCGTTGCAGTGCGTTAGCACGCGGGAGCCGTTGTGGATGAGCGGTTCACCATGTTGGCCGAGCGCCTCGCAGTGGGCGACGTCGTCATCCGCGAATTGCCGGGCGGCGGCCAGAGCCTGCTCCTGTCGCTTGCCCACGGTTTCGTCGGTCATTTGCGCCAGCATGCCGCGCATGGCGCTGACCGGATCGACGGCGGTGGGGCGTGCCTCAGCCAGCGTGCGGTAAACCTTCGCCAAGTGCCGTTCGAATGCCTTGAGTCCGCGCCCCCGAAAGGCTCGTGCGCCCTGAGCCAGGCCGTAGGCCGCCGTGGCGCCGATCGCGCCGGCTCCGCGAACGATCATGTCGGTGATGGCGCGGGCGGTTTCGCGAAAGTCCGCAGTGGAGACGATTTTGAATTTGTGCGGGAGCAGTCGCTGCTCGATGAGCCGGACGCGGTTGCGCGCCGGGTCAAACCAAACGGTGCGGTAATGCTGCGATTGGCCCTGGTGGGTAACCTTCATGACGCGGGGCGCGGCTTAGCGGTTGCCACACTTGAGGTTAAGCTTGTGGCGAATCTGCTCGAAGCGTGGATCGGAGCGGATCTTGTTCAGGTCAGGATCCTTGTCCATCCACTTCGTATCGTCGTAGCCGAGTTGAACAGCCTTTCTGAGTGCAGTAATTGAATCGTCGATGCGATCCGAGAGGGAGAAGCTGCAGGCAAGATTGTAAAACACCATCGAGTCCTCCGGCAGAAGATGTGAAAGTTGTTCATCGACCGCGAGGCCCTCTGCAAAGCGGCCGCGCTTGGTGTAATCGTCTCCAAGCAACTGTAGCGCCTCAATGTATTCGGGGTCGCGCTTGGCGAGACCTTCCAAAAAGGAAATCTCGACATCTAATTCCTGTTTCTCCCTGCTGGATAAATCCTGTCTTAAAGATGAATGCTCTGACATGAGGCCGGGTCAAAATCACCCGATCAGCCGGCAGAGTCAAGCTGTCCACTGCGGGAATCGGGTCATTGATCAACGCTGTCTCCCCTTCGAGTGCAGTGCCTTGTGTCCGGGGAAATCGTTGTGGTAGCGCTTCAGTAACGCGGCCTCGTCGTTCTTGACGAGGTAGATTTTGCCCTTGATCTTGAGCGTCTCGCTTGGCGCGAGGCTGCCCAGCCGGAAGTCGCTGTGCAGGCAGCGTATCACGCCTTGGAACAATTCCTGATATGGCTCGAACGCCGTGGCGAAAATCATCGAGCCGTCGCCGCTGAAGCAGCCGATCAGCCCGTTGCTCGGCACGTCCGGGTGCAGTGGCCGAGGGTTGACATCGGTGCGTGGCACACCCGGCCCGGCCCAGACTTGCCCGGGGATGTAGCGCGCCTCCGTCGCCCAGTCCTGTGTCGGCATCATCGCCCGCTTGCCGTCGAGATAGACGAAGCTCTTCTTGATGTAGGCATACTTGTCGGCCGTCGCGTCTGCGCCGGTGCCGTTGAATTTGCCGACGCGGATACACGGTTGCGCCCAGTGCGCTTCAGATCGCCTGGCTGTGGGGTTGTGCGCGGTGAGCGCAAAATCGACCTCGTCGTGGCTGGCGGTGATGACGTGCTCGACCGTCACGCCGTCGTTCACGTCGCAGTGTAAATGGAGCTGCGAGCCGTCAAAGCTGCGTGAAATCAGGCGCGTCTTGTGACCGACGACGGTGTGCCTTCCCCAATCGGTCGTCTGCGAGTTGTCACGGCAATACGCCTCGAGGTAGTGGATTTTCATCTCTTTGCCGGGCAGCTGCCGGCCGCTAATGGTCAGCATGTTTTTGGTCCAGTGCAGCTTTAGCTTGGCCGGTTCGGCAGCCTGGCCAAGCGCTGTCGTGCACACAAACGAGAGGATTAGGAGAATCAGTTTCATGGGTCGGGCAGCACAGCGTCGGCTCGCATCGGGACGCTGTCAACGGCAATGCGCCTTGCGCTTGTCCAGGCGGCTGGTGAATACTGACGCGCCCATGGGAGAACCGGTCAAAGTCCCGCTGGTAGGCATCAATGAGCAAAACCAACCGCTCGCTGCGGAGTTGAAGGATGCCTTTGAGCGCGTGCTTGATTCATCGCAGTTTATCCTCGGCCCTGAGGTCACCGAGTTCGAGTCGCTCGCTGCCGAATCGATCGGTGCACGGCACGCCATCGGCACTAGCTCCGGCACTGATGCTCTGCTGCTTTCTTTGATGACACTCGGGATCGGCCCCGGCGACGAGGTGCTGTGCCCATCGTTCACGTTTTTTGCGACCGCCGGTGCGATCGCCCGCATCGGTGCTACACCGGTGTTCGTCGATTCAATCGACACCGATTTCAACATCGACCTCGGCGATGCAGGGCGGCGTGTCACCAGCAAGACCAAGGCGATCATTCCGGTGCATTTGTTCGGTCAAGCGGCGGACATGGACGGCGCGCAGCGCCTGGCCAAGGCGCCTGGCCTGGCCGTGCTCGAGGACGCCGCGCAGTCGATGGGCGCGACGTTCGATGGCCAACAGGTTGGCACGATGGGCGACCTGAGCGCGTTCAGTTTTTTCCCGTCCAAAAACCTTGGTGGGTTCGGCGATGGCGGCATGATCACGACAGACCACGATGACCTGGCCAAGCGCGCGCGCATCCTTCGCGTGCACGGCGGTGCGCCGAAGTATTACCA
>CAJWPV010000288.1 GCA_913045395.1 uncultured Verrucomicrobiota bacterium
CCTGGTGCCGCACATCGGCCGCGTGCAGCAGCGCCTTGGTGGGCATGCAGCCGCGCAGGATGCATAGTCCGCCCAGTTCCTCGCCGGTCTCGATGACGACGGTGCGTTGGCCGGCGGCGGCCGTGGTGCGCGCCGTGGCGTAGCCGGCGCTGCCTCCGCCGATCACGGCGACGTCAAAATCAAATACTCCCATGATCGCTTGGCCAAGGTGTATCGGAGCAAGGGCCAAGTGGGAAGGATTGACTTTTTGCTGTTTATCCAGTAGCCAAGTCGCCCATCGGATAAACGAAAATGGCCGCAAAAGCATCCTCCAAAACCGCCGGACTGGACAAACGCACCGCTGACCTCGAGTCCGCCATCGCCGCCATCACCAAGAGTTTTGGCGAAGGCTCGATCATGCGGCTCGGCGAGGAGGGGGCGAACCTGAAAATTGACGCAATCTCCACCGGATCGCTTGGCCTCGACATCGCACTTGGGGTGGGTGGCGTGCCGCGGGGACGCATCATCGAGATTTACGGGCCGGAGTCGTCCGGCAAAACGACGCTCATGCTGCATATCGTGGCCAACGCGCAGAAGGCCGGCGGCACGGCGGCCTTCATCGACGCTGAGCACGCGCTCGATCCGGCGTACGCGGCCAACCTGGGGGTCAACCTCGAGGAACTGCTGATCTCCCAGCCGGACAGCGGCGAGGAGGCGCTGACGATCTGCGAAACGCTGGCCCGCTCCGGCGCGGTGGACGTGATCGTGATTGACTCCGTGGCGGCGCTTGTGCCGAGGGCGGAACTGGAGGGTGACATGGGCATGGCCACGATGGGCATGCAGGCGCGGTTGATGAGCCAGGCGCTGCGGAAGCTGGCCGCCATTCTAGGCAAATCCAAGACGATGTGCCTGTTCACCAACCAAATGCGCGAGAAGGTCGGCGTGATGTTCGGCAGCCCGGAGACGACACCCGGCGGCAAGGCGCTCAAGTTTTATGCCAGCGTGCGGATTGACATTCGTCGGCGCGAACAGCTCAAGGACAACATGGGCAACGTGATCGGCAACCACATCCGCACCAAGGTGGTGAAGAACAAGGTGTCGCCGCCGTTCATGGAGGCCGAGTTCGACATTATTTACGGGCAGGGCATCAACTGGGAGGGCGACCTGATCGCCGTCGGCTTGGCCAGGGATGTCATCCAGAAAAAAGGCGCCTGGCTGCAGTTCGAGGGCGAGATGATCGGGCAGGGCAAGGAAGCTTCCCGCCAGGCGCTTCAGGACAACCCGGAACTGGCGCAGAAAATCCTCGCCGAGATCACTGGCGAAAAAGCAGAGGAAGCGCCGGCAGCCGAGGAAGAGGCCGAACCGGCCGTGGAAGCCGAAGCCCCCGAGCCCGCCAAGGAGTGAGCGCTTGGCCAAGCGAAGCGGCCAACCCCTCAACTCTAGTCTCTGACCCCTAAAATAGGCACTTTTCCCGCTTGACGTCCGGGAGAGGCCGGTCTACAAAGCCGCCCGCTATGGCAAAAGTAGTGGCAACAATCGTAAAGGGACTGGTCGTAATGGTAGACGGCTGGGGTCGGGCTCGTTGCGGATAAGTTAAAATTTCCAAGACACCCACGACCCAAACGGTCGTGGGTTTTTTTTTGCAAAACCGAGTATTCAAATGAGCGAGACAACAGAAACCAAGGCGGTGACTTCAAACAAGGCCAAGGGCGAGATTGGGCCGAGCATGCTCGGCAGTGAGATTCTCGTCAAAGCCCTGGAAGGGGAGGGTGTGGACACCCTGTTCGCCTACCCCGGCGGCGCGAGCATGGAGTTGCACCAGGCGTTGACCCGTTCGAAACAGATTCGCACCATCCTGCCGCGACACGAGCAGGGTGGTTCGTTTGCGGCCGAGGGCTACGCGCGCGCCACCGGCAAGGCAGGCGTCTGCATGGCTACTAGCGGTCCCGGTGCCACCAACCTCGTCACTGGCATTGCCGACGCGTACATGGATTCGATCCCGCTGGTCGCCGTCACCGGCCAGGTGCCGCAGGCGATGATCGGCAAGGGCGGATTCCAGGAGACTGACTTTTACGGGTTGACCCTGCCGGTGGTGAAACACAGCTACCTCGTCACCGACGTCAACGAAATCCCGGTCGTGGTGAAAGAGGCGTTCAAGATTGCCACCAGCGGTCGGCCCGGCCCGGTGGTCATCGATGTGCCGAAAAACATCCAGCAGACCCGCGCACAGGTCTTCTTCCCGGCCGAGGTCGACATCGCCGGATTCGACCCCGAGAATCGGAAGGCGAGCGAACTTGAGCTCAACGAGATTATCGGGCTGATCGAGAAGAGCGAGCGGCCGGTGCTCTACGTGGGCGGCGGCATCATCAGCGCCGACGCCAGCGATGCGTTGCGTCGGTTTGTCGCAGCGACTGGCATCCCGGTGACCAGCACGATCATGGGAGTCGGCGCGTTCCCGGAGACGCACAAGTTGTCGCTGCGCTGGCTCGGCATGCACGGCTCGGCGTATGCCAACTGGGCCGTCAGCGGCGAGTTTGAGAAGGACGCCGACGGCAATACACAAAAAGTGGCCGACGGCGCCGACCTGCTGCTGGCTTTCGGCGTGCGGTTCGACGACCGCGTCACCGGCAAGGTCGACAAGTTCTGCGAGCACGGCACAATCGTGCACATCGACATCGACCCGTCCGAGATCAACAAGAATCGGAAGGTCGCCCTGCCGGTGGTGAGCGAGATCCGTTACGCAATCGAGCGCCTAGCCGAAATGATCACCGAGCGGCCGTTGCAGAAAAAATTCACCGCGTGGCAGAAGCAGATCGCCGCGTGGAAGGAACGGGCGCCGTTCGGCTACCGTGTGACCGACGAGGTGATGAATTCGCAGCACATGAAGGATCACCTTGCCGGCTCGGAGGACGAGGTCATCCTGCCGCAGATGGTTATCGAGACTCTTTACGAATTGACCGGCGGCGACGCCATCCTGACCACCGGCGTTGGCCAGCACCAGATGTGGAGCGGCCAATACTACCTGTCCGACGAGCCGCGGCAGCTCATCACCAGCGCTGGGCTGGGGGCGATGGGCTTCGGCTACCCGGCGGCGCTGGGGGCGAAAGTGGCGCAACCGGACAAACAGGTGATCGACATCGACGGCGACGGCTCGTTCCTGATGAACGTCCAGGAACTGG
>CAJWPV010000289.1 GCA_913045395.1 uncultured Verrucomicrobiota bacterium
AACACTTTACGACAGCGGCATCAAGACGCCGTTCATCGTCCACTGGCCGGGAGGTATTGCCGCCGGCAGCCAATGCAACAGCCTGGTCAGCTCGATCGACATCGCGCCGGCGTTCTTGGAAGTGGCCGCTTTATCAACGCCGAAGGTTTTCGAGGGGCGCAGCTTCCTGCCACTGCTGCGCAATCCACAAAAGAGCATTCGCGACTTCGTGTTTGCGGAACGCAACTGGCACGACTACGAGGATCGCGTCCGTGCTGTTCGCAACAGGCGCTTTAAGTATATTCGCAATTTTTACGACGATCTGCCCAATACGCCGCCGGCAGACGTCGTGCGCTCGGCGGCCTATCGTGAAATGATCCGGCTGCGCGACGGGGGCAGACTTGTTGATGCACAAAAAAACACCTTCATCCAGCCGAGGGCCAAGGAGGAGTTGTACGACACACAATCCGATCCGTTCGAGTTGAAGAACCTCGCCAGTGACCCCGCACAGGCCAAACAGCTGAAACGCTTTCGCCACACCTTGGCCAAGTGGCAAAAAGAAACGGGTGATTACGAGCCCAAATTTCGTACGCTCGACGAGTTTGGTCGGGAAAATGGCCAAGCGCTGCCGGTGCGTGAACGCCCCCGCCCCGACAAGGTCGAAATGACCAAGCGGCTCGAGAAGCACTACCTCAAACAAGCCAAATAAACCCTCGCTTGGCCGAGCGGAAAACGGCTGGCCAAGCGGCTGATTTTGCGAAAGGCTTTGCCCTAGCTATGAATTGTCTTTCCCGAACCATATTATTTAGCGGTTTGATCAGTGCCTTTTCGCTTGGCCAGATTTCACCGACTCAGGTTGGCGCCGCCAACCGGCAGCCGCCCAATGTTGTTGTCATTTTCATCGACGACATGGGCTATGCGGACATTGGCCCATTCGGCGCCAAGGCCTATCCCACGCCCCACCTTGACCGCATGGCCCGCGAGGGGCGCAAGTTCACCGACTTTTATGTCACCCAGGCCGTTTGCAGCGCGTCACGGGCGGGGCTGCTCACCGGCTGCTACAACGTGCGCGTCGGCATCTTCGGCGCGTTGGGGCCCGGAGCCAGGCACGGCATCAACGCCAGCGAAATGACGCTTGCCGAGGTCTGCAAACAGAAGGACTACGCCACTGCCATCTACGGTAAATGGCACCTCGGCCATCACAAACAATTCCTGCCGATGCAACACGGGTTTGACGACTACTTCGGCCTGCCGTACTCGAACGACATGTGGCCGTACCATCCCGGCGTGTTGCATCTGCCGATGGAACAGCGCCTCAAACGCTGGCCGCACCTGCCGCTCATCGACAAGAATCAAATCATTAACGCTCAAGTTTCCGGCAAGGATCAGGAACAGCTCACCACGCAATACACCGAGCGCGCCGTGTCGTTCATCGAAAAGAACAAGGAACGCCCGTTTTTTATTTACGTGCCGCACTCGATGGTGCACGTGCCGCTGTATGTTTCCGACAAGTTCAAGGGCAAGAGCGGTGCCGGCCTATTCGGCGACGTGATGATGGAGGTCGACTGGAGCGTCGGCCGTATTCTCGACACGCTCCGCAAAAACAAACTCGACAAAAACACGCTCGTCATTTTCACCGCTGACAACGGCCCGTGGCTGAGCTACGGCGAACACGCCGGCTCGGCCGCGCCGCTGCGTGAGGGCAAGGGCACGATGTTCGACGGCGGCTGCCGCGAGAGTACGCTAATGTGGTGGCCCGGTACCGTCCCGGCTGCCAGCGTCTGCAAAACTCCGGCGATGACCATTGACATCTTGCCGACCGTCGCCGAGTTGATCGGTGCCAAGCCGCCCGCGCACAAAATCGACGGCAAAAGCATCGTGAACCTCGTCAAGGGCACCAGCGACAAAAGTCCGCAGGAGGCGTATTACTTTTATTACGGCAAACAGTTGCAGGCCATTCGCTCCGGCAAATGGAAGCTCCACTTCCCGCACGCCTACCGCACCATGGCTGGCCGCCCCGGCGGCAAGGACGGCATCCCAACAGACTACAGCCAAGCCAAGATCGGCCTATCGCTGTTCGATCTAGAGAAGGATATCGGCGAAACCACCGACGTGAAGGACAGATATCCGAAGGTGCTGGCCAAACTGCTGGAGCTTGGCCAAGCGATGCGCGAAGAACTCGGCGGACAGGGTCAAAAAGGCACTGGCCAACGCGAACCTGGCCGCCTGGCGAAGCGCTGACTCGCCCGTGGCCAATCAAGCAACCATCCCGTTCGGAGCACGGTTTTGGCGCCTATGGCGCCCGGTTTGGCGGTGGCGCCATAAGGGCAACGGGATGCTTTTCCCGCCACTGCTGCTCTTTTGGGTGCTGCTGCTGATCGGCCCGTACATCGTCATCAACCGAATGGCAGCTTGGGCGAATCACACGCCGATCAGCGAGGAAACCATCGCACAGCGCGACACGCTCAAAGTTTCGCAGCAAGACGATCGCACAGCGTGGGATCCGAAGTCGCTCTTCCGTGACAGCGAGGGCCGCTACCTCGACTACAAGATTCCGGCCGTCGACTGGACAATCTGGTTTTACCTTTCGCTTTTCGGCTATTACTGCGCATTTTTCGCGGCTCAAAAGAACGACCGAGGCCGGGCCGAGTCACTGGTGATGGCACAGGCCTGGGCGGTGACGAGCTGGATCGCCTATCCGGTCTTCGCCGTGTTGCCGGCGGACATAGATTTGCGCTGGCAGTTGGGTGAGATGGAGGGAATCTATGGCTTCGTTTACGGCGCGTTCCACACCCTTGACGAGCCGTTCAACGCCTGGCCCTGCCTCCATATCGCACAGAGTTTCATCATGGCCGCGGCCTTGGCGCGCTGGTGGCTGCAACGCAAATGGACTTGGGCGGTCTGGCTGCTTTGGCCGGCCTGGCTTGGCCTCTGCATCAGCGTGATGACCACAAAGCAGCACTTCATCTGGGATTCGATCACCGGCACGCTGCTGGGCGTGAGCGTGTGGGGATGGATGATGCGGCCCGGCTTCCGGCATCTCGACAGCGTGACTGATGACGATTTACCGCTGGCCAGGCTGGGGTAAAAAAGAGCGGCCGCCGGCAAGGGGATGGGTGTGGAGGTTTGCCGACGGCCTACGACCCATGG
>CAJWPV010000290.1 GCA_913045395.1 uncultured Verrucomicrobiota bacterium
CCAGCGCAACTCGTGCCCGGCGAGCGTGCCATCGATGCTTGCCTCGAGCAGGTCGACGAGGTCGTTCTCAAGGCGCGTGAGGTATACCTGCGTCTCGGGGTCGCCGAAGCGGGCGTTGAACTCGAGCACCTTCGGGCCGTTGTCGGTGAGCATGACGCCCGGGTAGAGCATGCCACGAAAATCGATCTTCTCTGCGGCGCAACCGGCGAGCCATGGGGCGAGCACGGCGTCGGCGATCTGGGTGAGTTTTTCGTCGCTCAAGAACGGTACAGGCGAATAAGTGCCCATGCCGCCGGTATTGAGGCCCTCGTCGCCGTCGAGGGCGCGCTTGTGGTCCTGCGAACTGGGGAAAAGTTTGGCGCATTTGCCGTCGCACAACGCGTGCAGCGACACCTCCATGCCGGTGATCAATTCCTGGATCAACACACTTGAGCCGGCTTCGCCGAAGGCGCGGTCGGTCATGATCTGGTCGATCGCCCCGTATGCTTCGCCGGTGTTGTTGCATATGAGCACGCCCTTGCCGAGTGCGAGCCCGTCCGCCTTCACCGCGCACTTGCCTTCGAGCGATGCGGCGAAAGACTTGGCCCCGGACGCGTCGGTGAACGACGCTGACTGCATCGTCGGGATGCCGTTGCGATCCATGAATTGCTGCGAGAATATTTTTGACGACTCAAACTGCGCCGCCTGCTGCGTCGGTCCCCAGGCGCGGAGACCGGCGGCCTGGAATTGATCGACGATACCCATCGCGAGCGGGTTGTCCGGGCCGACGACGGTGAGGTCGACTTGGTTGTCGCGGGCGAATACGAGCAGCGCCGGCAAATCCTCCGCGCCGATGCCAACGCATTCGACCGCCGAGCCATTGGCCGCGAGCATCTCGCCGCCGATGCCGGCGTTGCCGGGCGCGCACCACATTTGCGTGGCACGGGAAGACTGTGCCAGTTTCCAAACCAGAGCGTGTTCGCGGCCGCCTCCGCCGATTACCAGAATTTTCATCGAGTTCTGTGGCGGCGCATCGTAAATCAGCCTCGTCGGCGGGAAAGCATTTTTCCCGGCGCCCGGCTTGGTTAGGCTGTGGCCGTGGCGGGCAAGCTCCAGAAAATTGTGTCTGGCGGCCAGACCGGCGTCGATCGCGCGGCGCTGGATTGGGCGCTGGCCGGCGGCGTGCCGTGCGGCGGGTGGTGTCCGCTCGGTCGCTGGGCGGAGGATGGGCCGATCGACGCGCGGTATCCGCTGCGGGAGACGCCCGACGTCAAGCCGGCGCTGCGCACCGAGTGGAACGTCCGCGATAGCGACGGCACGCTGATCGTGACCCTGGCCGGGCGAATAACCGGCGGGACGCTACTGACCGACAATCTGGCCAAGCGCCTGTCGAGGCCGCTGTTGCATTTGTCCGAGGCCGACGGTTCGGCGGCGGAGCAGGCGGAGTTGTTGCGGCGATTCATCGAGCAAAATGAAATCAGCACGTTGAATGTTGCCGGGCCGCGGGAGTCGGAGGAACCGGGAGTGGGGCGGTTCGTTGCCGGGTTGCTGGAGGCTGCGTTTGGCCAGTCAGGTGCCGTACAAAAATAAATTGAGCCGCTACGGCTTTGCCGTCACTCTCTGCACCCCTGAAATGCGGAAGGTGAACATAGGATTGGTCGGGTGCGGCACGGTTGGCAGCGGCGTGGTAAATGGCCTGGCCCGCAACGGCGCGCTGATGGGGTCGCGCCTCGGCGTGCGCCTTTCGCTCGGCGGTGTGGCGGTGCGCAACCCGCGAAAGGCCCGTGCGGCACGCCTGGCAAAGGGTTTGGTCACGAGCGACTGGGAGTCGCTGGTGCGCGATCCGAAGATCGACGTGGTAATGGAGTTGATGGGCGGCACGACTACGGCGCGCAAGGTGGTGGCGGAGGCTCTCAAGCTAGGCAAGCCGGTCATCACCGCAAACAAGGCGCTGATCTCCGCGCACGGCGAGTCGATCTTCCGGCTGGTCGAGAAGAACGGCGGCAACCTTTACTACGAGGCCTCGGTGGCGGGCGGCATCCCGATCATCAAGTCGCTGCGCGAGGGCCTGAGCGGCAACCGCATCCAGCGGCTTTACGGCATCCTCAACGGCACCTGCAATTACATCCTCACACAAATGGAGGCTGAGGGTAGCGATTTTGAGGACGTGCTCGCGGACGCTCAGCAGATGGGCTATGCCGAGGCCGAGCCATCGCTCGATGTCGACGGATTTGATGCGCAGCACAAGACCGGCATCCTCGCCTCGCTGGCGCATGGGTTCTGGGTGAAGCCGTCGCAGATTTTTGTTGAGGGTATCCGCCACATTACGCCGCTGGACATTCAGTTTGCGCGGCGGTTGGGCTACTGCATCAAGCTGCTTGGCATCGTCAAGAAACTTCGCGGTAAAGTGCAGATCGCCGTTCACCCGACGCTGGTGCCGGAGACGCATGTACTGGCCAACGTCAGTGATGTGTTCAATGCCATCCTCGTGCGCGGCGATATCGTCGGGGACACGCTGCACTACGGCCAGGGCGCCGGTGCGGATGCCACCGCGAGCGCGGTGCTGAGTGACCTCGCCGACGCGGCGCTGGACTTGAAAAACGGCAGCATGGGCCGTGTGCCGCCGTTCGTGCCGCACGAGCAGGACGGTGCGGTGCTGCCGATGGACAAGGCGGTCAGCCCGTTTTATTTACGGTTGAGCGTGATTGATCGGCCGGGAACGCTGGCCAAGATCGCGGCGATCCTAGGTGAAATGAAGATTGGCATCTGCTCGGTGACACAGCCGGAGGGGCATGTCGGCGAGAGTGTGCCGCTGATCCTTATGCTGCACGATGCGCCGGATTTGGTGATGCGACAGGCGCTCAAGAAAATCGGGCGACTTTCCGCAATCAAGGCCAAGCCGACGATGATCCGCGTGGAAACATTTGAATAACTTTGAGCGGGAACGACACCAATTCAACAGGCGCCTGGCAGGGAGTGATCCGCCGCTACGCGAAGCATCTGCCGGTTGACGACTTGACACCGGTCGTGTCGCTGCTTGAGGGCAACACGCCGCTGATTCGTGCCGATCGCCTGGCCAGCGAGATTGGCGGCGAAATCGAGCTGCACCTGAAATACGAGGGCCTGAACCCGACCGCTTCG
>CAJWPV010000291.1 GCA_913045395.1 uncultured Verrucomicrobiota bacterium
CAAGCCGCGAAAGATCACTGGCCAGGCCTGGCAAAAACAGAAAGCCAAGCCTCCGGCCCGGGCGATTTCCAACAACGACTACGCTGGCAACTTCGACGAGTTTCTTGCTGCGGCCAAGTTGGACAAGGGCAGGCCGTGGGCATTTTGGTACGGGGCCACCGAGCCGCATCGTGGCTATGAGAACGGTGTCGGCCGGCGCATGGGCAAAAAGCTATCGGATATTGATCGCGTACCAAAGTACTGGCCGGACAACGAGGTGATCCGCAACGACATGCTCGATTACTCGATCGAGGTCGAGCATTTCGACAATCACCTAGGCAAAATCCTCGCCATGCTGGAGAAGGCCGGCCAACTCGACAACACGCTGATCGTGGCGACGTCCGATCACGGTATGCCGTTTCCGCGCGTCAAGGGTCAGGCGTACGAGGCGTCGAACCATATCCCGCTGGCGATTCGCTGGCCAGGCGGAATCAACGGCAACGGCCGGGTGGTGACCGACTACGTAAGTTTCGCCGACATCGCGCCGACGTTTCTAGAGGCAGCCGGCGTGGCCAAGCTGACGCCGATAATGCAGCCGGTGAGTGGGCGAAGTCTGTTCGACATCTTTCGCTCGCCCAAGTCGGGCCGAGTGATTGCCAGCCGCGACCATGTGCTCATCGGCAAGGAGCGGCACGATATTGGTCGGCCGAACAACTGGGGCTATCCGATCCGCGGCATCGTTAAGGACGACCAGATTTATCTGCACAACTTCAAGACTGACCGCTGGCCAGGCGGCAACCCGGAGACCGGCTACCTGAACTGTGACGGTAGCCCGACTAAGACGATGATCCTCAACCAACGCCGTGAGGGAATGTACCATTATTGGAACCTGAACTTCGGCAAGCGGCCTCAAGAGGAGATGTTCGATTTGAAGAGTGATACCGACTGCGTGAAGAATTTGGCCAAGTCGGGCTCTCATTCGGAACTGAAGGCGGGGCTCAAGCAGCAACTCTTCGCCGAGCTGCGCGAACAGGGCGACCCTCGGATGTTCGAGAAGGGTGATGTGTTCGATAACTATCCATACTCCGGCGAGTCGACCGATAATTTCTACAGGCGTTACATGGGCGGCGAGAAGGTGCGGGCCGGTTGGGTGAAACCGTCCGACTTTGAAAAGGAGAAACTCGACTAGTCGCCTGGCCAAGTGAGTGCAGACCAATCGCAGCCGGTGTTTCCGCCAACCGATCCCACGCCGATCTTTGAGTTGTTCCGCGGCGGCTACGGCACCGAGTTACTGGTCGCGTCCTCGGCGCACTTCAATGTCTTTGGCCGCCTGGCCAACGAGCCGCAAACCGAAACTGCGCTTGGCCTGGCGCTTGGCCTGGAGCGGCGGCCCGGCGTGGTGCTATTCACCGCGCTCCGGGCGATGGAACTATTGTGCGTGAATGCTGCCGGCAAACTGGAGTTGACTGATCTGGCGCGAAACCATCTGTTGCCGGACGGCGCGTTTTTCATGGGGGACTATCTCGGTCTGGCATCGGCGTCACCGGGAGTCGTCAACATGGTGAAGTTGCTTCGGAGCAATCGTCCGCTTGGCTCGGATAACGACGACGGTGTGGCGTTTATTTATCGCGAAGGCAAACGTTCGGCAATGGAGAGCGAGGAGCTTGCGCGGCACTTTACGTTGTCGCTCTCCGGTCGCGCGAAGAATGTTGCGCCATATCTGGCCAAGGTCGTGCCGATGAATGGGGTAACGACGCTGCTCGACGTCGGCGGCGGAACTGGCCTGTACAGCTACTCGTTGCTGCAGGCGAACCCGAACCTGCGTGCGGTGATTGTTGAGTTGCCAGAGGTGGCGCGGATCGCTGAGGAATTTGCGCTGGAGAAAGGGCTGCAGGATCGCGTGGAGATTATTGAGGGCGACATGTTCCGGATCGACGATCTGCCGCCTGCGCAGATGGTTTTGTTTTCGAATATTCTGCATGATTGGGACGAACCGGAGTGCCTCGAGTTGACGGCTCGGTATGCTGCCAAGCTACCGAGTGGTGGTCGGATGCTGATCCACGATGTGTTCCTGAACGACACAATGGACGGGCCGCTGTCGATCGCGCTTTATTCGTCAGCGCTGTTTTCGGTGACGGAGGGCAGGGCGTACAGCGCAGCGGAGTATCGAGCGATGCTGAAAGCTGCCGGACTGATTACCGATGGGCTGGTGAGTACCCTGGTGCATTGTGCCGTCCTCACCGGAACCAAGCCGTAACCGTCGGTTGGCTGGCTAAGCGGAGTTAAGGATAATTTCGACTGGCCACTTGGCCAAAAGGATGGCAGTATTCGCCCGTTCCTGAACGATTTTTTGTTGAGCTATTATCATGAAAACTGTGAAAACTATGCTATTGGCTGTGGCGCTTGGGCTGTCGTTGGCCGGGGTGCAAGCGGGGGAATGGGGGAACTGGCGTGGGCCAAACCACAACGGCTCCACCGAGGAGAAAGATTTGCCGGCCAAGTTCAGCAAGACTCAGGGCGTGATCTGGAGTGCACCGATGCCTGGGCCAAGCGCGGCAACACCGATTGTCTTTGGGGACCATGTTTTTGTCTCCTCGTCAAATCCGGAGGAACAGCAGTTGATGGCGAGTTCCCACGACCGGAAAACTGGTGCGCTCAGATGGAAGCATGTTGTGGCGCACGGTCACAACAAGGACAACCGAAGCAACTATGCCGCGCCTTCGCCGGTGACGGATGGGCAGATCGTGAGTTTTTTCTACGGCAACGGCGCGTTGGCGACGTACACTCTGGACGGCGAAAAGCTGTGGTCCAAAAACATCGAGAAAGAGCACGGCCAGTTTGCGTATCAATGGACCCCATCGAGCAGCCCGCTGCTCCACGACGGTACATTGTACATGCAGGTATTGCAGCGTAACACCAAGGTGAGAGGTCGTGGTCGCGACAATGGCCAGTCCTACATTTTAGGGTTCGACCCGAAAACCGGTGAGCAACTGTGGAAAGTTTATCGGTCTGCCAAGGCCAAGGCCGAGTCGCTCGAGGCTTACAGCACACCGGTGCCGTTCACGCACGGTGGGCGGGAGGAAATCCTAATCTCCGGTGGCGATTGTATGACAGGTCACGACCCCAAGACCGGTCGGGAAC
>CAJWPV010000292.1 GCA_913045395.1 uncultured Verrucomicrobiota bacterium
CCTACCCACCCCTACCCCACCATGCAAGCACGAATTACCCCTGCCCCTTCCCAAACGCCTGGCCAAAGGCCACATCAGCGGCTTGACCTGACGCTCTCCCTATCTCAATATGCCCGGCCCGACAATCGGATTTTTTTACGTTACAAACCAGAGACATGAGTGCACCCAAATTACACAATGCCATGTGGCCCGGGCTCGTCGGCAAGGGCGACGACGAAGGCCAGGAACCCCCGATCAGCCTCGAGCACATGCTCGACCTCACCGCCGCCGCCGAGGTGGACGGTCAGAAGTTCGACGGCATCGATTATTTTCTGTTCCTGCCGCACACCAATCCCGAAGCCACCGATGATGAATTAAAAAGCATTGCCGATCTCATTGTCAGCAAAGGATTCGACATCGGCTCGCTGGTCGCTCCCATTTGGCCGGGCACAGTGGGCGACTCCGCGATGGGTAATGCCGAACAACGCGGTAAATTCCTCGACGCGGTGAGGATGGCCTGCCGCATTGCGAAAATTTTCAACGAACACGGCGCGCGCAAGTACGGCGTAATCCGCATCGACTCAGCCGAGTTCGGCGTGGCTAAATTCCTTGAAGATCCGGACACCAACATCAAACACATCGCAGCCACCTTCAAAGAAGCCGCCAAAATCGCCGCCGATCACGGCGAACGCTTGGCCGCCGAGGGCGAAGTGTGTTGGGCCGGCTTGCATTCCTGGAAAGCGTCCCTTGCCTTAATGGAAGAAGTTGGCATGCCTGAATCTCTGGGGTTCCAAGCGGATCTTGCCCACACCTACACCTTTATGCTGGGGTACAACGCCCCGGATGATGCCCTGCTCAAAAAGGATCATACCGAAGAAGAATTCTGGACGGCCTACGAAACAGTCACCGACAAGCTCCGTCCGTGGACAATCGACTTCCACGTCGCGCAGAACGACGGCGAAGTGCACGGCGCCGGCGACCACGACAAGACCGGCAAACACTGCCCCGCCGACGATCCCAACGGCAAACTAGATATTACGCGCTGCTCCGGCTACTGGCTCAAAGATGCCAGTGACCGTGGCATTGAGCATATTTGCTGGGACGGCTGCATGTTCCCCAACACCACTTTGGAGAATCCCAACACGTGGAATACCATCCTCAAGGCGATGATCGATGTCCGCGACGCACACAGCTAGAATCAACAACTATTTAAACGATGAGCGAAAAGAAACCCCTCAACATTGGGCTAGTGGGCTACGGCTTCATGGGTCGAACCCACTCAAACGGGTACAAGCGCGTCAACGACTTTTTCCCGGACCTAGCGCATCGGCCGGTGCTCAAGGCGATTTGCGCGCGTAACGAGGAGCGCCGGACGGCGTTTGCGGAGCAGTGGGGTTTTGAGTCGACGGAGAGCGACTGGCGCGAATTGGTGAAGCGCGATGACATCGATGCCATTGACATTTGTACGCCGAACGATTCGCACGCCGAGATTGCCATCGCCGCCGCCGAGGCGGGCAAGATGGTGCTGTGCGAGAAACCCCTCGCCCGCACCGCCCAGGAAAGCGCCCCCATGGTTGAGGCAGTTGAGAAAGCCGGCGTAGCCAACACGGTTTGGTATAATTATCGCCGCGTCCCGGCCGTCACCTTGGCCAAGCAGATCGTTGATTCCGGCAAGCTCGGCCAGATCTTCCATTATCGCGCCAACTTCCTGCAGGACTGGACCATCAGCGCCGACCTTCCTCAAGGTGGCGAGGGCCTGTGGCGTCTGGACGTGGACGCGGCAGGCAGCGGCGTGACGGGCGATCTACTTGCCCACTGCATCGACACCGCCATCTGGCTCAACGGCAGCATCTCCGATGTATCGGCTGTGACAGAGACATTCATCAAGGAGCGTCAGCACACCCTCACCGGCAAGGTGGAAAAAGTGGGCATCGATGACGCTTGTATTTTCCACTGTCACTTTGCCAACGGCTCGCTTGGCCTGTTCGAGTCCACCCGATACGCGCGCGGCCACAAGGCACTTTACACATTTGAAATCAACGGCGCTGACGCCTCCATCCGCTGGGATTTGCACGACCTAAACCGCCTCGAATATTTCGATCACCGAGATGACTCAACCACGCGCGGCTGGCGCAGTGTGCATATCACCGATGGCGACATGCCGTACATGGACAAGTGGTGGGTGCCGGGCCTCTGCATCGGCTACGAGCACACGTTTGTCCATCAGGTGGCCGACTTTCTCGCCAGCCTCGACAATGGCACCCCGTGCAACCCCACCTTCCGCGACGCACTCGAGACCACCAAGGTCTGCGACGCCGTCCTTGCCTCGGCCAAGGATCGCGCATGGAAGGACGTGTAGCGCTTGTCCCAGTGTAGGCAGTTTCAAAAAACCCGCGCTCAAACAGCGCGGTTTTTTTGTCTCGATTATAATTCCACCACTCGAGCCGTATGAGTGAAGATTAAACCAATGCTTATTTTCTGCTCCGCCATGCCGGTGAGCTTGGCCAGGGCTTGGCGATAGGTTGTCATCTGCGAGATGTACCTTTCGGCAGCCTTCTTCATCGATGCCTGATCCCCCACCCTGTCACTTTTGAAATCAATTATTTCCGCGCGGTCGGCAAAAAGATGCACCCGATCAAACACGCCGGAGATCATCTCGTTATCCGTTACCACATCGAAGGCGCTCTCGCGCCAGAGCTGCACGTCTCGCTCCGGCTGGACCAAGCGCTTGACCAAGGTCTCATCAGCCAAACAACGCTCCACCTCGGCGACCGCTTCCGGCATTTTCTCCCGGAATGGCTCCAGCCTGGCCGGGGTCGTGTCGTCGGCCCACTCTACCTGCTCGAAAACCTTGTGGACGGCCAGGCCAAACGAAATGGCGTTCGACCCTCCTGCCTCGAACAACTGTGCTCCTGACAAAACAACGGCGCCATGGTCCGACGCACGCCGCCTGGCCAAACGGACGTGAACCCTGCCGGCCTGAACAAGCGCCCGTTCAACCGTCGGCTTGGCCGCCTCTGCCCGCCTGGCTTCCGTCCAGCCGAAGTCGCCGCGCTCGAAAACAATCCCCGCAGAAACCGGCGCCCCCACAAGCGGTTTACTGTCCCCTTCCGCCAATGTCTCGTTCAACAGGCGGA
>CAJWPV010000293.1 GCA_913045395.1 uncultured Verrucomicrobiota bacterium
TCGATTTGTCATAACGGCCGTCACCGTCGCTGTCGGTCACCAACCGGACGCGGCCGCCATATTTGCCTTTATTGTCCATCCCCATCGGGTAGTCGGCCATCTCTGCCACCCAGAGTTCGCCGTCCGGCCCCCAATCGAACGCCACCGGATCGCGCACCAGTGGCTCGTCTACGACCAACTGCAATTCGAAACCCTCAGCCACATGCGTCACCGCCATCGACTCCGCCGGCGATAGCGGCTTCACCTCGATGCTGCCACTGGCCTGCTTTTGGTTTGAGGGATTGGCGGCTCCAAAATGTTTTTGAATTTCCGTCTTCACTAAAGCCCGGTTGAAAAAGGCGATCTCGTCCAACTTGCCGCTAAAACCTATAGAAGCATCATCCCGCCCTCCGAAAATTAATTTTAAGTTGGGCTGTTGTTTATTGTCGCGCGACGGTGCCCGTTTCTCATCGAGTTGAAGAATCCCATCGAGCCAAAGCTGATAGTTGTTCTTCCGGCAAACCACCGTAACCAGATGCCACTCTCTCGGAGGCAACGGAGCACTTCCCTCTTGTCCCGGAATGATCGTCAAATTGGGGCCGCCCAAAAGTGGCTCGTCCAAAATTCGTAACCGGAATTTTCCAAACTCAGCGACGTTGATGCCATGAATCAGTGGCGTTTTGATCACACCGTTCCATAGCCAAAACTCGACAGAAAACTCCTCTGACAATGGTGCTTTGGCGACAACTCGGCCTCCAACAAAGTGCGCTGCACGGGAGGTGTGATTGGTTTCGGCAAATGGATGCCGATAGCCGGGTAGATGAAACGTAACACCGGGTTCGTATTGGGCGTGGTGGCCGTTTCCGGTCGCATCTGCAGCGATTGGACCGGCCTGTTCACCCAAACGCCAAAATGCAGTCGGCTTGGAATCGATCACCGTCTTGGCATATAACGATACCGGCTCGACGTATTTTTTGCGTTCCGAGCCGGAGGCTTGCTCGAGTAGTCGGGTGGTCTCCTCAACAATGCGCGGCTCGGCATTTACCTCAAGCCCGGCGGTGCGCGCGGGCCAAGTAGTGTAGCCGCCAATCACGTGTTGTTCCGGCGGCGGGATGTAGCCGCTCGCCCCGTTGGCCAGGCTGATGTTGAACGTTAGCGGCAGCGGGCTGGCCGACTTGAGCTTGAGGCCGGTCAGCGCGTAAACTTCGCACGGGATCGCCGTGATGCCCAGATCGCCAATGCGCACTGCCTGCAGCGGCACTTCCTCTACCGGGTTTTTATGTATCCAGACCGCCTGCTCGGCATAAACCTCGGGGCGGTTGCGAGGCCGCAGGCCATTCATTTTTGCAAGCATGCTGCGAGCCCATTTGAGGCGATCGTCATCCGGGGTACGTCGGAAAAATTCCGGGCGCGCCTCAGCCATGCCAAGTGGCACATCCGCCGTGTGATCCAGCTTGGCCAAGCGCTTAGCCACCAGGTCCACCAGTTGGCCGGTGTATTCCTGTATCGACCAGGCGCGGCGTTTGTCGCGGCTGTAATCGCCCCACCACGAGTCACCACTGGTGCCCTGCGACATGATGCCAACGAACGCCTCGTCGCCCGGCGCGAGCCGTTTGGCCAAGCTCTCCGAGAACAGTCCGGCGTAATCGGCCGACACCCCCGGGTGGCCGCTGAAGTAATGCATCGAGAAATTGGCCAGCACCGACAGCGGTTTGCCGTCGGCAGTTTGCACGCTCAGAAAACTCAGCCACGGATCGGCCGGGCCAGTCGGGCCGATAGCATTGTTGTTGCCGTAGCCAGGGTGCATGTTGGCACGTACGGTCTTTTTGCCGAACGGATCGACCAATTCGTTCCCCTGCAAAAACGACCAACGTCGGCAAGCGGTAAACTCGGCGGCGTCCACCCTGCCCCACGTTGCCCTGGCTGGTTGCAGCCTGTCGTTTGCAATGACGATCGCCTCAACGATTTTGCCCGGCAGGAAAGCGCGGTATCGAGGATCGACTCGGCTGCCGAGACAGTAGCTCATCGAGCTGGGGGCGCTGTGGCAATGCGTGGCGGAAATCAGAATGCGATCGAACGGGATGCCTGTTTTGCTGGAAGCCAGTCTCTTTGCCTCGTCGCACAAGTCGCGCGGCAACATGCAACTGTCCACCACCACGATGGCCAGGCGTGTAACGCGATCGTCCAGCACAATGCATCGCGCGTGCAACGAATCGACCACCTTGTTGTCACTCGCCTCCAGAAAACCGCCGTTGCGAATCACCGGCAGTGTCCGCGGCGTAACGTCAACCTTGGCCGCACCGGCCCTAAGCTCCGCCCGCGCCTCGGCCGGCAACAACGACATGGTGGATAGTGCAGCGATGAATAACAGCGGTTTCATGATCGGCATCCTAGCAGGTGCATAGTATGGATGCAGACCGACCCTTAGCCAAGCGGAGTTTATTTGCCAACCACCCATTTTGGGATTGACCGCAGCCAAGCGACCGGACTAGCATGCCGCGCTTTCCACTTGTGGATTAAACCAAAAACAAACTAGAAATATGAGTGATAAAATTGTCCCCTTAATCAGTTCCGGAACCAAGGGCCCGCTGGGTGTGCTGCACCTTCCCCGTCTTTGGCAGAAAGTTTCCCTCGAGGCCGCCGGCAAAATTGCCGATGGCTACCCGGGAATTGGCGGCGGCTACGACACAATGGTAATCAACGGGCTCGGCCTGAACGCCGACGCGGTTCGTGCCTGTATCACCAATGACAAGCCGACTTACCCGCAGTTCGAGGCGTGGATACGGGAGCAGGATGGCGCCACGCTGGACGCTGATTCCATCAGCGCGCTGAACGACTCCATCGAGGGCTACAACCACGACGATGCCACGCGCCAAGGCATCCTGAGCGCCAACGGCCTGCCGGACGGCGATCCACAGGACGCCGTCAACCTGAACAACCTCGACGACTGGCTGGAGTTTCACAGCGCCGAGATTGCTTGATTTTAGTCTATTTACCACAAACCGCAGCCCGCAAAGGCTGCGGTTTTTTGCACCCACGCGCCTAGTCAGGCGCAAAAATAGGGGTTGTACCGGGGCATGCCGATGAGTAGGTTGGCCCTGTTACCAGCCAAGCTAG
>CAJWPV010000294.1 GCA_913045395.1 uncultured Verrucomicrobiota bacterium
ATGGAAATTCTTTTGATGAGCTTGTCGAGGTCGGCGGTGTTGACGCTTTCACCACCGGTGATCGAGGCGATCTCGGCGAGCACCGAGCGGTTCACCGGGCGGCCCAGTTTTTCGCGCTTGGGCAGCGACACGGTCAGCTTGGTTTTCAATTCGCGATCGTGCTCGGGGGCTTCGATGGTAATCTCGAACGGGCCGCCTTCCGGCGGTGAAAACTCCGTGCTGTAAACACCCCAGCCACCCTCGACTTCGCTCAACTCGAGTTGCTCGCCGCGTCCGGTGGGCGAGACGATCGCGCCGTTGACCTCGCCGTTCTCCAGCGGGAACCCGGCCTCGTCGAGCACGGTCGCCTGCAGGAAAACAGTGTCGCCCACCTTGGGCGTCTCTGGCGTGTAGCTCAACCGGATGCCCTCCTTCTCGGCGAGGTGCCGCTTGTGCGCCATCCAGCGGGCGATCTGGCTCCAGAAGCGGTAGTGGAACTTGTCCTCGACGCCGCGCCGCCAACGCCACGCGCTGTCGGTGCCCATGAACAGCACCTTGCCGCGGCCGGCGCTGCGGATAGCCAGCAGCGGGATGCGCCCCCATTGGTTTCGCAACTCCGAGTGCACGGCGAGCACCTCGCTGCCGGGCCGGCTCTTGGCCACGGCGGTGGACCAGTAAAAACCGGGGAGCATTTTCCAGATCTGCTCGTTCACCATTTCGTCGGCGTCGAACCGCGTCAGCAGGTGGCCGCGTCCGCGGTTGGAGAGCGTGAGCACCGACTCGTTTTGCAGACCGACGCCGGTGGGTTTGGCGTCGTCGAGTTCGACCGGCATCAGCTCCTTGAGCGCGCTGTTCATCAGCGAGAGATGATTGCCGCGACGCCCGGGCATGAAGACCAGGCCGCTGCCCTGCTGCTCGACGAGGCCCTTGATCAGCCCGGCGTCCTTCGCGCTCAACTGCCCCTTGCCGACGCCGACGTCGCCAAGAAAAATCACGTCGTAGCGCGAGAGCATTTCGCGGGAACCGGGGAAGGCGGAGAGGTAGTCGCGCCCGCCGCCGGTGCCGATGTTCGGGTGGAAAAGCATGCAGCTTAGGTCCACGCCGGGGTCTCGGGCGAGGGCGTTTCGCAGGTAGCGGTATTCCCAGCGCGGTTGCGAGTCGACGACCAGCACGCTGAGCTTGACCACGCGCACGGCGATGTGAAACGCCGCCGTATTGTTGTCCCTTAATTGTTCGTCCTTTTCGACCGGGAACTCCAGTCGCAGGTCGAACTCGCCGACCTCGCGCGGGTACCACATGATCGAGTCGCGGAACCGGCTGTTAGCCGGGAGGGTGACTTTTTTGGCGGCCAGGCGTTCTGTGTCGTTCATCAGCCGAACCTCGGTTGCGACGTCGCGCGGTAGGTGGCTCTGCACCGTGTAAGGGATGGCGATCTGCTCGCCGAACAAGCCGTACGCCGGCGCGGCGACTTCCTCCATCGCGAGGTCGGGGATCGATTCGTCCTGCCCGGTGACGATGCTGTAAACCGGGATGCCCTGGTCGCGGTAGCGCGTGGCGATGCCGATCGGCGACGAGCCAAGGTTCCAGTCGCCATCGCTCAACAGCAGCACCGCCTTGAGGTTGAGTTGCTGCTCAAGCACCGAGCCAAGCGCGCCGCTCAAGTCGGTGCCGATCTCCCGCGCTTGGCCAAGCGCGTTCGTCGCGCCCAGGTTCGGCGGCGCGGAGAATGGACCGAACAGCACTTTGGAGCCGGCCTCCTCGAGCGGCGTCCAGAACGCGCGCTTCTTTTGCGAATCGATCCAGGCGCCGCGTGCGACGATGTTGTTGGTGCTGACGATGTCACGCGTTTGCATGCTCCCCGAGGCGTCGGTGAGGATCGCGACCTTCGGCGGATCGGTGCGCTGTATTTCCCGTACAAACTCGGGGCGAAGCAGCGTGAACGTCAGCATCGCCACCGCCACGAATCGCAGCGCCTCGAGCAGGGCGACTTTGCCGCGTCGGCCGTTGCGCTGCCAGTTGCTCCAGCCAAGCCACGCGGACAGTGCCACCACGCCGATCCCGGCGAGGATGACGATCGACGAATCTGCGAACGACCAGTGACTCATGCGGCGGCGGATTGGGGTTTGAGCGGCGCGGCTTCGGCCATTGAGCTTGGCCGGATGAGCCACGCCTCTACCAGCAGCGCGAGTAGCATCAGGAACAGGAACAGCCGCCAGATTTCGCCCTGCAACGCCGTGTCATCGCGATCCGCCAGGAACAGTTGAAACGGCAGCGAGCCGAACAACCCGGCGACCGCCGAGTCCTCGACGCGCTTGAACTCATCCTCGGCGGCCGGCCGGTTGACCAGCAGCCAGCGGTCGCCGTTTTTGTAAACACCGGCCTGCGTTTGCACGTCGCCGCGCAGATCGGTCTCGGCCGACGTCCACTCGAGTTGCAAATCACCCGCGCTGACTTGGCCGCACTCGGCGACCGAGTCGCGCTGCAGCCTGCGGCTCCCGGCGGCGAGCAGGCGTTGCAGCATCGGCACGACCACCAAGCCGTCGCCCATCTCCGACCAGGCGAGCAAGGGCAGGGTGGTGCAAAAATAAACTTCCCCCTTGCCAAGCGCTTGGCGGACGAGCAGCGCCTGGGCATCGTCGAACGCCGCCAGCACCGCTGCCTGGCCAACGACCTGTTGCCGCTGCCGAACACCGAGCTTGGCCAACGGCAACAGCAGCCCCTCGTCGGTGTTGGCCAACGGCCCTTGATCCTCGTCCCAGCGGCCAACGGCAAAACCGGCGTCGCCGCTGGTTTGTTTTTCACCCCAGCCCAAGCCGGCAAAACGGGCCGTCGATGGCTGGCCCGGCGGGAAGAAAACAACGCGGCCGCCCTCGTCGGCGAAGCTGCGTAGCGCGTTGGCCATTTCGCCCTTCGGTAGAGGCGTCTGCCAAACGACGAGCGTGGCGTCGCGCAGATCGGCCGGGGTCACGTCGCCCGGCGCGTAGCGCTTGGCCGGGGTGCGTCCCGCTTGGCCGGCGACCGATGCTGCTGCCTGCCACAACGGGCCAAGCGCACTCTCGGTGACGACCAAACCGGCAGGCGGATGGTTGTCGCTGTACCG
>CAJWPV010000295.1 GCA_913045395.1 uncultured Verrucomicrobiota bacterium
CAAATATTCTCGCCTGCCTTGTTCCAGAGTACGAGTTGCGCCTTGCCGCCTTCGCCGTCCTCAAGGTCGTAGGCGTGTTTGTCAAATGCCTTGTCCGCCTTGGCCGCGGCTTGGAGAATCCTGGCTTCCTCGGCGTCAAACAGGCCGGGCACAATGAGGTAACCGTCCTCTTGGAACGCGATGATTTGTTCAGTTGAAAGATAGGCAGACATGGAGAATTCGGTTGCGGGGAGTGTTTCAACCGAAGCCTTGTAAGTCAAAGAGGGAATGTGTGGACGGTTTGGCCGGCGGTTTGCCGGTGCACGTTAGTGGTGGGTTTTTGCGGAGACAGGCCCCCTGCCACCCTGTTGGTAGGTTGAGGTGCTTTCGCTTGGATTGGCCGGGAAAAGGAACCGGATTGGTGTACCAATTGATCGACTTCATTTTGTGCCAAAAAGTGTATTCGGCTTATGCCCCGGTTTCCGGTTGTCAAAGCACCGGGTAAGTTTGGTTCAGCCGTTTTCGGCCACAAAAACCGGGTTTCCCTCAGCAAACGCCATGGCAATGTCTGGAAAGCGGAAGTGTGACACGTTCCATTTTTTTTGGCACGATTGCCTGCGCGCGAATGCTCTGCATGACTTTCAAGAGGCTCCACCGGCTCCTCCCGTCACTGGCAATCAATTTCACCGCGTTTGTGGCGGACGCCGGTGAGATCCAGTTCAACCGTGATATCCTCCCGATTCTTGCCGACAAATGCTTCGCCTGCCACGGGCCGGATGACAGCCACCGCAAGGCCGATCTCCGACTGGACACCCACGAAGGATCATTGGCTGATCTGGGTGGCTACGCGGCGGTGGCGCCCAGTGCCCCGGGCAAGAGCGAATTGCTCATCCGCATCACAACTGACGACGAGGACGACCTGATGCCGCCGCCGGATACCGGCAAGCAACTCAACGCTGACGAAAAGAAGCTGCTGCGTGACTGGATTGCCCAGGGCGGGGTCTATGAGGCGCACTGGGCCTACATCCCGCCCACGCGCCCGGTGGTGCCCAGCGTCAGTGACCGCGCCTGGCCAAGCGGCGCGATCGACTGGTTCATTATGGCGCGGCTCGAGAGCGAAAACCTGTTGCCGTCGCCCCAGGCCGATCCAGCGACCTTGGCACGGCGACTGCACTTCGACCTCACCGGCCTGCCGCCGTCTCCAGGCTTGGCTGAGCGCCTAGCCAACGACCAGTCGCCGGAGGCCTATACGCGCGTGGTGGACGAATTGCTGGCGTCGCCGCGGTTTGGCGAGCGCTTGGCCAGTTACTGGCTTGATCTCGTCCGTTACGCCGACACCGTCGGTTACCACGGCGATCAAGATCATGCGATCACGCCGTACCGCGACTGGGTCATCAAGGCGTTCAATGACAATCTGCCGTTCGACCAGTTCACCGCCGAGCAACTCGCCGGCGACCTGTTGCCCAACGCGACGGTGAACCAGAAAATCGCCAGCGGCTACAATCGCCTACTGCAGACCTCGCACGAGGGAGGCGTGCAAATGAAGGAGTACCTCGCCAAGTACTCGGCCGACCGCGTGCGCAACCTCTCCAACGCCTGGCTTGGGGCAACGATGGGCTGCAGTGAGTGCCACGACCACAAGTATGATCCGTTCACGCAGAGGGATTTTTACAGCCTGGCGGCATTTTTTGCTGATGTGAACGACGACAAGACCTTCAGTGGCACTAACACGCTCCCGACCAAGCGCGAGCCAGAGATGCAGGTCGTCTCGCCGCTGGCTGTATCGCGGGCCGGGCTCACTCGCACGATGGTCACCGGGCGCGTCAAGCCGCGTACGATCCGCGTGCTGCCCCGCGGCAACTGGATGGACGACTCGGGCGAAATTGTCGCGCCGGCCGTTCCAAATTTCCTTCCGGCTTTGAAAGCCAAGGGGCGCGCGAACCGGCTCCATCTGGCCCAGTGGCTGGTTTCCGCCGACAACCCGCTGACAGCGCGTGTGTTTGTGAACCGCCTCTGGTACCTGTTTTTCGGTTCCGGCCTTTCGCGCTCGCTCGACGATACCGGCTCGCGGGGCGAATGGCCGACGCATCCGGCGCTGCTCGACTGGCTTGCGGTCGAGTTCACTGGGAGCAGCTGGAACATCAAGCACATCGTCCGGCTGATTGTCACGTCGAGCGCCTATCGCCAGTCGTCACTCGTCACTCCACAGTTGCGCGAACACGATCCGGAGAACCGGCTGTTTGCCCGGCAGGGTCGTTTCCGGCTACAGGCCGAAACCATCCGCGACAACGCGCTGGCTGTCGGCGGCCTGTTGAACGACCAAATGGGCGGCCAGGCGGCCAAGCCGTACCAGCCGGCCGGCTACTACGCGCCACTCAATTTTCCCCAGCGCACATACAAGGCCGATGTGAACTCAAACCAGTATCGTCGTGGCGTGTACGTGCATTGGCAGCGACAGTTCCTGCACCCGATGTTTCGCGCATTCGACGCACCGACCCGCGAGGAGTGTACTGCGCAACGCCCCGTCAGCAACACGCCGTTGGCCGCGCTCACGCTGATGAACGATCCCACGTTCATCGAGGCGGCCAAGGGGTTCGCACTTCGGATCCTCAACGAAGCCGGGTCGACCGATCGCCAGCGACTAGCTTGGGCGTGGCATACCTCGCTTGGCCGCGAACCAAGCAATGACGAACTCACTGTGGCCAGGGTGTTCCTCGGCGAAATGCGTAAACGCTACCAAACCGATACCAATGCGGCGGCCGAATTACTCACCGTTGGAATGATGCAAATGCCTTCCGGCGTGGCCAAGCCGGAGGCTGCCGCGTGGACAGTGCTCGGCCAGGCGCTGCTGAACCTAAGCGAAACCATCACCCGAAATTGACGTGCAGCCCTATTCAGATCAATTACATACGCTGATTAATCGTCGCTCGTTCCTGGGCCACACATCGCTTGGCTTGGGTGCCACGGCCTTGGCCAGCTTGGCCAAACCCGTTCTGTCTGCCGCGAGCACCAGGGGTGCGACCGGCGGTTTGTCGGGGATGCCGCATTTTGCGGCCAGGGCCAAGCGGGTGATTTTTCTCTGCATGGCTGGCG
>CAJWPV010000296.1 GCA_913045395.1 uncultured Verrucomicrobiota bacterium
GAGCCGGGCGAACGTTACGTGTACTCGAACCTTGGCTACTGCCTGCTTGGCCGTGTGATCGAGCAGGTGACCGGTCGCCGTTACGGCGACCACATGGTGAACGAGTTTCTCAGGCCGCTTGGCATCGAGTCGATGCGCCTCGGCAAAACGCTCCTCCGTGACCGTGCAGAAAACGAGGTGAAATATTATCCCAAGGGCGACCGGCTCGGCATCGCCGTTACCGGGGAAGCCATTGGAGCAAAGGTACTTTGGCCTTACGGCGCGTGGTCGATCGAGAGCTTCGACTCGCTCGGCGGCTGGATCGCCTCGGCGCCCGATCTCGTTCGGTTTGGCTCGGCGGTGGATCGCTATCAGCAGTCCGGCATCCTGAATGAGAAAACGATCGCGACTATGATCGAGCGGCCGGCCAAGGGACACTTCGGCAACGATGAAAAGGGCAAGCCGGACGCCACGCACTATGGCTGTGGCTGGTCGGTGCGTCCGACGAACAACGGCAAAACCAACCGCTGGCACACCGGCGGATTGTCCGGCACATCGACCATCCTCGTGCTGCGACATGACGGCCTCTGCTGGGCGGTGCTGTTCAACACCAACCTCACTTCCGACGGCAAAAAGCCCTCCTCAAAAATCGACCCGCTCGTCCACAAGGCCGCCGACGCCGTCACGGCCTGGCCAAGCCACGACCTTTTCGACGACTAACCGCTATAGCTTCGCCAAGCAGAATAACTGATCGCTCAAAGATCGATGGGGCGGTAGGTGCGCTTGGCATTGGCGAGGACTTCGTCGCGGGTAAAAGGCACTTTTCTTAATTTTTCCTCTGCAAACAACGGCGCCTGGTCGGTGTGGTGCGGCGAGTCGGGATTGCCTGGGCTGCTACCAAACTGGTTGATTGCCCAAGCTTTCAGTTTGCCTTCTTTGTCCCACTCAACGAACTGGAAGAAGCAGTCGCCGGCCACTCCGGCGAGCGCGCCGTCTTCCTGCGGTCGGCCATAGATGGCACGAAGCGTGTCGGGCCCGCCGCCCAGCGGGAGGTTTTTATCACCGCGAACCAAGCGGTTGACCTTGCCCCACTCGACGTCGATCCGGCCAAAGTGTTTGCGGAGATCTTCCGAAGCCTTCTGAAGCTGGTCGAGCGTTTGTTCATGTTCGGTTTTTCGTTTACTCGAGTTTGACCTTGGCCGAAAGGTCAGCAAGACAAGGGCAGCAGAGCGGTTGTCTTTTGCCATTTCACCGTTCCATTGGCTCAGCAGTTCGAGTTCCTTTTTTAGTCCGTTGCTTTCCGGCTGTGCATCAAGGAAATTGGCGACTTGCATTCGTAATTCCGATTTTTCCGAGTACGTCTTGTCGTATTTGTACCGAAAGAATTCTTCGTGGTTGATCGAGTCATCGCCGCCGTACAGCTCGACCGCCCGGCGGGCGCGGTTAGTCATCCATTTTTCGATGCCATAGTTTTTCGAAAACGCCGTCTCGTCCGGATTGTCCTCGCCGGTGGTCGTCTGGAATGGATCACTGTTACAGTTTTGAATAAAGCTGGACTTTGGATTCTCAACAATCGGGAGTTCGTCGAACGGCCGATATTCTGTCCACAGGGTGTCGCGGGTGTTTCCGGGGACAGTGCCGCTCCAGTCGTGGCCATCGGCACGCTCTGGCAGCAGGGCGTTGTAGCTATAAAATAAGTTTCCGTCGCGATCGCCGTAGCCGGTGTTGAACATGGCCAACGCGTGGATGCGCATGGCATCCTTGAATTCATCGAGGTTCAGCGCTCGGCCCATCCGGTACCATTGTTCGATCTGCCGGAATTCGCCGATGCCGGCGTAGCGAATCGCGAACACCTGATCATCAACACGCATCGCGGGCCCGTAGATCGAGTAAAGAACCTCGCGGTTGACTGTCCAGCGGAAGTTGCCCCATAGCCGAATTTCAAGCGAGGCCAGGCTCCGTTCCAGGTCGAGCCATTCGCCATCGACCTTGTATTGGTTTGGGTTGGCCGGATTAAGTTCAAGTTTGAAGACGTCAACAAGATCCGGCTGATTGACCGTGTGTCCCCAGGCGATGTTCTCGTTGTGTCCGAGGAAGATGACCGGCGAGCCGGGGAACAGGCCGCCGTAGAGGTTTTGCCCCTCCTCGCTGATGAGGTGCGCTTCGTACCAGGTGACCGGGCCGGTCCATGGCTGGTGGGAGTTGATGCAGACGCGCGTCGCCTGATCGGCCGAGCGGCTTGGCCCGACGGCGATAAAGTTCGAGCCAATTGGAAGCTGGTCGGGATTCAACACACTTGCAGTGGATGTCGACTTGCCGGTGTCGGCCATCAGTCGTGCCAGGTCTCTGTGCATCCCAAACATCATTGGGAGTTTGTGGATGGAACCGGCTACAAGATCCTGTGGCTTGGCGGGCCATATGTTTCGTTTCAGTTTTTCCGGGTGTCGGCTGGCGTAGAGGTTTAGGCCGTCTGTGTAGGCTTGGCAGACGGCCCGGAACTTGGGATCGAGCGTGGCGTATTTTTCGTCCAAGCCATCCCACAGCCGGATCAAGCGCACGTAATAGTCGTTTGGCGCCATCGCCAAGCCCTCCACTGAGGCCAGCTTTCCGCGTACAGCAAGGAGCACATCCTGTATCGTCGCGAAGTCGTCCTCGGCGTGAGCGTAGGCCAGACCGTGGGCGGTGTCCGCGTCCGTTTTGCCGAGGATGTGCGGGATGCCCCACTCGTCGCGGATAATCTGCACATCGTACTTCGTCGCTTGGCCAAGCGCGGCGGAAAAATCGATCTTCGACTTCATCGCAAACAGCCGGTCAGCCAATCCAAACGTCCCGCCTCCGACAAGCATTGCTGTCAACACAGTAAGTGCCGGTTTCCGGTAAAGCGTATCGAGCAGCCAGGCGGGACTGACTAGCAGAAACTGAAGATCCTCGGTAAACGCCGGTTTTTTCCCCTCAATCCCGTGGCCGATAAACTGTCCGACCCAAGCCAACACAAACACCGTCAACGAAGTGGCCAATAGAGAGAGCGGGCTCGCCTCGATACTTATGCACAGGACACTTGCTGCCAGGCCGTA
>CAJWPV010000297.1 GCA_913045395.1 uncultured Verrucomicrobiota bacterium
GGCATGTAGCCGTAAAAACCGCCCCGGCGCATCACGTCCACCCGTGTCTCGGGCACCCAGCCGCCCTGCTGGTCGCCCACGGTGATTACGTCGCCGGGACCGATGCCCAGCCCGTTCGGGTTGCGGAAGCCGGTTGCGAACACGTCCAGCTTGCCACCGTCGGCGCTGATGCGGATGAGCGAGCCGCCGTGCCGTGTGTTTTCGGAGCACTTGGTGAAATAAAAGTTGCCCCTCGAGTCTGTCTCGAGGCTGGTCGCGAACGAATGTCCGCCGCCGGCCGAAAGCAGGTCGTTGTTGAAGCATTCGTAAAAGTCCGCCTCGCTGTCGCCGTTGAGATCGTGCAACCGTGTGATCTGATCGCGTCCGATGACGTAGGTATTGCCGTCGAGCACCTTCAGGCCAAGCGGCTGAAATAGCCCGGTGGCAAAGCGGCGCCATGTGACTTTCCTGAGCGAGGTGTCGATGCCTTCGACTCGCCAGATGTCGCCATGCACCGTCGCAAGCAATGCGGAGCCATCAGGCAAAAAGTCGTGACCGGCGGCAAACAGCAGGGCGTTCCACGGGTTGTCGAATGGCATTTTGATGGTATCAATGGCGAATGAATCTTTTGGTTTTCCGATGACACCCCGCGTGGTCAGCGGCTGCCACAGGCCGGGGCCGCCCTTGGCCAGGCGCGATGGCGGTTCGATGGTGGCGTTCGCCTTGGCCAGTGCCACGACGGACTCTGCTTGGTCAAGCGGCGCCTGCATGATGAACACCTTGGCCAGACACTTGGCTGCGTCGGGCTTGACCCTCAGCAGCACGCGGTCGTTTTCCACCGCCAAGCCGGCGCCCTGGCCAAGCGCGATGATCCAGAGCGTCTCGTCGCCGGCGGGGAGGCGTGCCACATCCAAGCCGTCGGTTGTTTGCAGCACCGCGGTCGCTCCGCGCTTGGCGGCGATCAGGCCGGTCAGCGGCTTGGCTACTTGGTCAAACTCGAGTGTGCGCGTGAGAAACAGCCGGCCATCGGCTTGGCCGGCCCACGGCGTTTCGAGTACTCCGGTTTCGCCGACGGTGTAGCTGAGCACCACGCGGTTGCCGTGCCGGTAAAGGCCGAGGTACCTGGCCCAGTTGTGTGGGAGCGAACCAAGTTGGCGCGGGCGCGGATCGACCAGTTTGCCGGCGTGCGCCCAGCCCGGCGTCATGCCGTTGGCAAAGAGCGTTCGGCCTTTTGGTTTTGTGCTCCCGGTCAGGCCGTATCGCCTCGAATCAAACTCGAGGAAGCCGTTCGCCCACGCCGCGCTGTAGCCGAGCAACTCGGTGTTGAAACAAACCGTGGCCTGGGATATATCGCCGACCTTGATGGCGATGCCTTTGAGCGTGCGCCCCTGAGGCGTGTTGATGGCAGCGCTCATGAACGGCCCGACGTCGACCTGGTTCCAGCGTCCGTCTGTCCAGTCTCCCTCGACCTGGTCGGTCACGGCCTTCATCGCGGTTGTCGCCGGAGTGGTTTTTCCCGTCTGGCCAAGCGCGTCCAGCGGGCAGCCAAGTAACAGTGCGGCGGCAAAAATTTTCCATCGGACAGAAAACGAGAATTGCACGGCCAGGATGCTGCCGAAGTGCGGCGGCATGTCAAGCGAGAGGGAAGCCGGGGCTTGCGTAGGAACGGAAACTTGCGCAACCTTCCAGCCCGTGAAGGAGTACCTGACTGATGCCCTGCCAAGGCAGGCTGCCGAGTGGATGCCGAGGATCGGCTCTGCGCTGCTGGTTCTGTTTGTCTTTTGGTTGCTGGCCGTCGTGGCGCGGAAGGTGGTTCGCAAGGCCGGCGCGGCCGCCGGGATCGACTCAAGTGTGATCAACCTGCTGGCGCGTTCCGCGCACATCGTGTTGATGGTGGTCGGACTGGTTACGGCGCTCGGCACACTGGGCATCGATGTGTCTGCGATCGTTGCTAGCCTCGGGCTGACCGGCTTCGCGGTGGGTTTTGCGCTGAAGGACTCGATCAGCAACCTGTTATCCGGGGTGCTGATCCTGATCCACCAGCCGTTCAACGTGGGCGACTCAATCAAGGTCAAGACGTTCGAGGGGTTGGTGACGGCCGTTGACCTGCGCTACACCCGACTGGAGCGGGATGGAGAGAAAATCCTAGTGCCAAATTCGTTGCTGTTCACCAACCCGATCAGCATCCTGCTTGGGTCGGCGGGGGAAAATTGAACAGCCGACCGCCGCTGCCTGTCACAATTGCCGGTATTGAGCCGCCCAATCTCGGGTTCAGCATTGAAAACCAACGCCAAAACCGCCGTTGTCCTGTCAGCATCTCTGCTGGCCGGGTTGGGTTGTGCCCCGGCGTGTTTTGCTGAAAAGGCGAGGTTTTACTCGTCGAAAGGCAGTTCCATGTTCAAGAGTCGCGCCAGGGACATCCGATCTGGAGTCGGGCGGAGCAGCCTTAACAGAGCCAAGTCGTTGAGCAGTGTCGGTACCGCCCTTTACCCCGTCGGTGCCCGGTCGATGGACCGGGCGACCTCCAAAAAATTACTCGAGTTGTTCGACCAAAAGAATAACTGGATGTTTCAGGACTTTAGTGGGGATGACAAAACCGGAGATGCCGGGGATGAGTGGTCGAAGGAAAATGACCTGCTCGGCGCCGAGGACAGTAGTCAGCAAAACCCCTTCTTCAAGTCCCGCGGAGTGGTTCAGGATTTCATTCGCTCGGACGGGCAGGAGAAACGGAACAGCAAAAAATCCCGACGGCGCGGTCAACCGAAGCGGCTGCCAGGCGAGGAAGATGAGGATGACCTGACTGAATCAGAGTTCGAGTTGAGTCCGGACGAGTTCAAGGAGGACAGCAAAAAAAAGGAAGCGTCGCTGTTTCTCGCCCGGTCGCCGTTTGCCGCCAAGACGGCGCTCGCTGACTTTTCGCCGTTTTCGCGCAAGAGCACCAAGTCTACGGATCCGTTCAAGCCATTGCGCAATCGGGTGGGTCAGGAGGGAGAGCGGCTTGGCGGACGTCTGGAGGCGGGCCAATCGCTTGGCCAGGCGGGAGCAGGGGGCAACATCGGGTTTTTTCAGCA
>CAJWPV010000298.1 GCA_913045395.1 uncultured Verrucomicrobiota bacterium
GCCAAAGGCTTCACCGGCGAGGGCACCGGCATTCGCATCGTGCATCAGGGCCGGGGCGCCGTGCGCGTCAGCAACCTTCGCGTCGAGGAATGGGACGGCCGGTTCAAGGGGCCGCCGACCCATCCCATCGGCGCAAAAGACGACCTCGTCAAGCTGATCAACAACGACCGCATGCAGGGCCGGGTCGCCGGCGTCGATGGCGACCGGCTCAACGTCACCACGCCCGAGGGCGGCTTCCCGGTGCCACTCGATCGCGTAAAACAGATCGAGCCGGCGACGAGCAAGACCGCCGCCACCGTGCCGATCGAGAGCCGGGTGCGCGCCCACTTCAGCGACGGCAGCCGGCTTTCCTTCTTGCTGAATCGCTGGGCCACGGACGGGGTCGAGGCGCAAAGCCCATGCTTTGGCAGTGCCACCTTCAAGCCTGGCTCTATTATGCGCCTCGAGTTTCAGGCGGGGAAAAGTGGGCAGTGAGCGGTTGGCAGTTAGGCTTGTTCCCAATCCTTACGATCTGCGGCCCTCTGCGTTTAACTCACCCGCCGGTTTTCCAATACGCGGCGTGGTTTGTCGGGATGCCTTGGGCGTCGAACACCTGCTCGAAGTCGGTCATCATTGCCTTGAGTGACTCGGGCGTTTCTGTCGGCTCAAACCCCGCCGCACCGTTGAATACCTCCAACATCTGCTCGAAATACTCAACGTTGTCCGTTCGCAGATAAACGGTGCCTTTGTCTTTGAGCAGGCGTTTGGCCAAGGGAGGGAACGGCCCGCTGATCAGTCGGTTTTTGTGGTGGCGCTTCTTCGGCCACGGGTCGGGAAAGTAAACATGAATCGAGTCCAGCACTCCTGGCAACAGCAGGTGTTCCAGCAGGTATGCCGCCTCGGCCCGGAGCAGTCGGAGGTTTTTCAAACCGGCCCGGTGCCCCTTCCGATCCACCTTGGCCAAGCGGCCAAGCAGTCGCTCAAGCGCAACGATGTTCCGCTCGGGATGGGTCAGGGCGTACTGCAGCGTGAACGACCCGTCGCCGCAGCCCAGTTCCAACTCGAGCGGCTGCTCCACCGGGAACAGCTTGGCCAAGTCAATCGGCTCGATGGCCGAGGTAACTGGGTGGATCAGTGACTCATCCGGCGGCAATGACTTTTTGCGGCTCACAGCTTGGCCAGGCGCTTGGTTTGCGGATCAGCGGTAGTCGCCGCCGTTGAGGCTCTTCACCACCGACTTCTGCCAGGCGGCCAAGCCGGTTTTCATTCGGGCAACCCGCTTGGCCAATTTTTCGTTGTTGCCGAGCAGATTTTGCTGCTCCCCCGGATCGTTCCCCAGGTGGTAAAGCTCGTAGGCAAACTCGCCCTTGTTTTTCTTCACAGGCAGGCGGTGCAGCTTGTAGTCGCCGTCGATCCATGTGGTGTGCCCCGGCAGGGTGTCGGTCGGATACTGCCTGTCGATTTGGCCCTCAGGCTCGGCCGGTTTTTGGTTGCCGGCGAGTTGTTCCTGCCGCAGCACCTCGAGCATTGCCCGGCTTTTGCGGCCACGCCCCTTGGCTTGGTAGGTCCAAAATCCCATCGGTTTTTCGCGCCGCATGGCCTTGCCGTTGAGCAGCGGCACGAGGCTTGTGCCGTCGAGCACCGGCTGGTTTTTTGGCATTGTCGCGCCGGCCAATTCCAGCAGTGTCGGGTAAATGTCCGACGTGTTGCCGTTCATGTTCGTGATGCGGTTTGACTTGATGCGGGCCGGCCACTCAATGATCGCCGGCACGCGGATGCCGCCCTCGTAAAGGCTGCCTTTACGCGCACGCAGGCCGCCGGTCGAGCCCCTCGGGATCGCGCCGTTGTCGCTGCAGTACCAAAGCACGGTGTTGTCGGCGACGCCGAGTTTGCGTATGCCTTTTCGCAGTTCGCCAAGCGCTGCGTCCATCGCCGTGATCTCGCCGTAAAAATGCGCTGCTCCGTCCGGCTGATCGGCGTACATTTTTTTGTACTTTTCGACAGCGACGTGTGGGCTGTGCGGATTGCCGAACCATATCACCGCGAGGAACGGCTGATCGCGTTTCGCCGCGTTGGCGATCCAGTCCAGCGCTAGGGCGGTGGTGACGTGCGAGCTTTCGCCGTCGGTCTCGATCACCTGCCCGTTATGGCTGAAGAGCGGGCTGTTCTCGTAAAAGTTCGGACTCGAGAACCAGTCGTCGAACCCGCTGTTGCCCGGGCTTGCCGCGCCGTCGGCGCGCATTGAGCCGATATGCCACTTACCAAAATGTCCGGTCGTGTAGCCGGCTTTCTTGAGCGTCTCGGCGATGGTGATTTCCTGCGGTCGCAGGGTGTAGCCCCAAGCGAAGCAGCCGAAGCGGTTCGGGTTGCGCCCGGTCATCACACTCCCGCGTGTCGGCGAGCAAACCGCCGCGGCGGAGTAAAAGCGGTCGAAACGCAGCCCGCTCCGCGCCATCTCATCCATCACCGGCGTCTTAAGGATTGGATGCCCGTTGTAGCCGGTGTCGCCCCAACCCTGGTCGTCTGCCATGCAGAGAATAAAGTTCGGCCGCTCCGCCAACGGCTTGACCATGGCGACCGCCGCAAATAAAACCAAAATGAAGTTATGTTTCATGAAAAATTATCCGATACGGTTCGCCGGGGAGACTCGCTGCCTGGCGGCGAATAGTCGAGTATTGAGGCACTCTTTACCCTTGCCTGGCCAGGCAGTAGGCCGGATGCTTTTGCCGCTCAATTTCACGATGAAAGCCAGAATACTCCCCTGCATTGTCGCGCTTGGTTTCAGCCTGGCGCTTGTTCAAGCGGCCGATTCGATCAAAGACCGCGTTGCCGCAGCCGTTGATAACGAGCTGCCCTCGCTCGTTTCGCTGTACAAACATCTTCACGCCAATCCGGAGCTGTCGTTCATGGAGGTCAAGACGGCCAAGCGCCTGGCCGCTGAACTCGGCGAGGCAGGGCTGCAGATCACCCCTAGTGTCGGCGGCCACGGCCTTGTCGGCGTACTCAAGAACGGCGACGGACCGACACTGCTCATCCGTGCCGACATGGACGGCCT
>CAJWPV010000299.1 GCA_913045395.1 uncultured Verrucomicrobiota bacterium
CGGCTTGGCTGTCCGCAATCTGAAGGATCACGACAAGATGGAGGCATTCGAGGTAAAGTTCCCGGTTTTGGCCTCCGCATCGGGCACTGCCGGAACGACAGCGGCCGCCGGGCCGCTGCCAACAGCCACCGCTGGCAAGTCGCTTTGGCGGATGCTGGTGTATGCGTTCATTGGCGGTCTGATTTTGAACATCATGCCGTGCGTGCTACCGGTGATCTCGCTGAAGATTTTGGGCTTCGTCAATCAAAGCAAGGAGTCGCCAGCGCGCGTGCGGCTGTTGGGGATGCTTTACGGCGCAGGCGTGGTCGTGTCGTTTTTGGTGTTGGCCGGCGTGGTGATCGGCGTGAAAAGCGCCGGCGAAATGGCGAGTTGGGGAATGCAAATGTCCAACCCGCAGTTCGTCGTTTTGCTGACCGTTCTCATCATGCTGGTGGCGTTGAATCTGTTCGGGTTGTTCGAGGTGACGCTCGGCGCGGTGGGCGCTGCGGCCGGCTCAGTGGCGAGTCGGGAGGGAGCGGGAGGTGCGTTTTTCAACGGCGTCCTGGCCACGGTATTGGCGACGCCCTGCACAGCGCCGTTCCTCGCGCCGGCGCTTGGCTTTGCCTTCACGCAAACCGCCGCCGTGATCGTGCTGATGTTTGTCACCGTTGCGCTTGGCCTCGCGTTGCCGTACGTCGTGCTGAGTTGGAATCCACGACTGCTGCGTTTCCTGCCCAAGCCGGGATCGTGGATGGAAAAGTTCAAGGTGGCAATGGGCTTCCCGATGTTGGCCACCGCGATTTGGCTCTTCACGGTGAGTTATGAATATTACGGCGACCGCATTTTGTGGTTCGGTATTTTTCTGACCGTGCTTGCCATGGCGATCTGGGTGTTCGGTGAGTTTTTTCAGCGCGGGATCAAGCGACGCGGCCTGGCCCTGGGCATCGCCGGGGGGCTTGCACTTGGCGGGATCGTGTTCGGTCTCGAGGGCCAAATGCAATGGCGCACCCCGACCGACCCGTCGGCGGCCAAGGCTGATGTGGTGCAGGATTTCCCCGGGGGAATCCGTTGGCATCGTTGGTCGCCGGAGGCCGTTGCCAAGACGCGTGAGGCAGGGCGACCGGTGCTGCTTGACTTCACGGCCAAGTGGTGTGCGACCTGTATTTGGAACAAAAAAACGAGCATCGATATCGAGTCGGTGCGTACGGTGTTGGCCGACAAAAATATCAAGGCATTTCGGGCAGACTACACGCGCCGGCCGGATTATATCACCGAGGAGTTGCGCCGCTGGGGCAGAGCGGGCGTGCCGCTCGTGCTGGTTTTTCCATCCGACAAAACCAAGCAACCCAAGTTACTTCCTGAGTTGCTGAGCGCCGACACCGTCCTCACCTCCTTAAACGAGGTCACCAACTGAGCCGCTTGGTCAAGCGCTATTCATTCAAGATGCCAAGGTCTTGAAGGAATGGTTTCAGGGAGCGGGGGCGGCCGAGGAATTTCTCGATCGACTCGCTGACGTCGCGCGAGTCGCCCACCTCGTAAATCTCTCGCCGTAGGCGCTGTCCTGCTGCGCTGTCGAAGTAGCGCTCCGGCGCATTTTCGAACACTGTGGCCAAGTCGGCGGAGATCGAGTCGGCCCAGGCATAGCCGTAGTAGCCGGCGTCGTAGCCCATGAGGTGGCCGAAGTAGCCGACGAACGATGTGTTCTTTTGCGGCTTTAGATAGACCGCCTCGGTGATTTGGTTAGACAATGCAACCGGCTCGACGATCCGGGCCTCCTCCACCGTCAGCGAGTGCAGGCTCAGGTCGACGAGTCCGTACGAAAGCTGGCCGCGATAGTGTCGGGCAATGGTAGCCTTCTTTGCCTCCTTGAGTTTCGCCAGCACGGCTTCCGGTATTTTTTTCGACGAGTCACGATAGTCGGCGGCGAACGAGTCGAGCACGGTCTTGTCCCAAATCCAGTTCTCGAGCATTTGAGACGGCGCCTCCACGAAGTCGCGTGGCACACTCGTGCCGGCGAAACGGGTGTATCGGGTCTGCGTGAGGATGCCGTGCAACGCGTGGCCGAACTCGTGGAACAATGTCTCGACATTGTCGTGCGAGAGCAGCGACGGCTTGTCCTTCCCCGGCGTGGGGAAGTTGCAAATCAGCGCGACGGTGGGCCGCTGGTAGGTGCCGTCCGGCAGTCGTTTGCCGGAGATCAGCGGGAACATCGCGAAGTGGTTGTACTTGCCCTCGCGCGGGAACATGTCGAGGTACAACGCGCCCAGCGGGTTGCCGGTGGCCGCGTCGTAAACCAGGTGCAGCGTCACTTCGTTATTCCATTTGTATGGTGCGGTGGCGGCCACAATCTTCAGGCCGAAGATGCGCTCGTACACGCGGAACATCCCGTGTAGCGTCTGTTCGTACGGGAAAAACACGCGGAGCTGCTCGGTATCCACGGCGTACTTTTCCTTCTTCAGCAGGTTCATGTAGTAGAAGGCATCCCACATTTTCAGGGTGGCATTGGCGTCGCCGGTCTCGCGGCGCTTCAGCTCGGTGAACTGCGCAAGTTCGGACTGCCACTTCGGCTCGAGGCCGCGCTTGAGGTCCATCAAAAACTCTCTCGCCGTGGTGCCGTTGCCGGCCATCTTGACTTCGCAGCGGTAGTCTGCCCATGTCTTGTAGCCAAGCTTTGTGGCAATGTTGGCGCGGAGTTGCAGTACGGTTTTTAGCAGCGGGATGTTTTTTTCACGGGCAAGCCGTTTACGCTCGCCGGAGATGCGTTTGCGCGTGGCCTCCGGTTTGGCGCTGCGCATGACATTGAGATAGTGAAACGTCACGTTGGCCTGGAGCGTGTACTCGTCGTCGCCGGTCTTGACCTGTTCAAGGAAACTTTCCGGCAGCCCCTCGAGCTGTGCGCCCGTGAATTTCAGCTCCTTCTTTGCGTTGGTGATGTTCGTGCCGAACTCGGTGGTCGCGGCGGAGAGTTCCTTACGGAGCCGCTCAACTTCGTCACGCTCCGCCTTCGCCAGGTGCAGGCCGGCCCGGCGATAGTCGCGCAGCGTCTGCTCGAGC
>CAJWPV010000300.1 GCA_913045395.1 uncultured Verrucomicrobiota bacterium
GCGCTGTGTCAAGGCAGACGCCGAGCCGCTCCGGCTGTTTGACTCGATCGAAGATTTCGGCGAGATGGCGAATCTGGTGCCCGAGGCAGGTGCCCTGACCGGCTGTATTCTCGAGCGCAATGCGCACCGGCGATTTTTTCGTGACCCGGAAGATCCCGTTGAGCGCCCGCGCGATGCGCTTCACGCCGGTGTTGTCTCCCTGGCCAAGGTGCGCTCCGGGATGCAGCACGAGGAACGGCACGCCCAGCGTCGTGGCGAACTCGATCTCCTGAGTGAGCGACTCGATCGACTTGTCGCGGTTCTCGCCGTCCGGCCCGGCGAGGTTGATGAGGTAGCCGGCGTGGCCGAACACCGTCCCGACGTCGCCTTTTGCCAGCTCGGTCGCGAAGCGCTCGGCGGCCTCCGGTCTGGGCGGTTTGCCGAACCACTGCATGTTACTCTTTATGAAAATCTGCGTGCTTTGGCAATCGACCGAGCGGGCGCGCTCAATGGCCTTCCAGGCGCCGCCTGCGGTTGACATGTGGGAACCCAGTTTCATTTTCACACCGCCAAGCTTGGCCAAGCGGGCTGGCAGTCTGTTCCGCGCGTCCAGCCCGGTAAAGCGCCGAACGGCGTAAGCCGCGAATGCGCTTGGCCAAGCGGGGGGGAGTTCCTACCCTTGGCTGGCCAAGCGAATGCCCAACGCATGACTGATCCAAGCCACAAAGCGCCATCCGCCGACCTTCCTGGGAACCCGGTTTTTTTTGACGATGTCGTGGTGGGCATTTTTCGCTCCACGAAGGAGGGCGGGTACGTTTACGCCAACCACCGGTTGGCGGAGCTTTACGGGTACGACTCCCCGGCGCAGCTGATCGAGGCCATCGGGGACATCGAGGGGCAGCTGTACGTCGAGCCCAAGCAGCGAGATTTGTTCCTGAAACTCATCCAACAACAGGGGCGTATCGAGCAGTTCGAGTCGGAAATTTTCCGCCGGGACGGCTCCCGGATCTGGATTTCGGAGACGGTCCGCACGGTGCGGGACGAGTCCGGCAGGGTACTTTATTACGAGGGCACCGTGCAGGATATAGTGGAACAGAAGGGAGCCGAGTTGGAGCTGCGCCGCTCTGAGCTTTTGTTTCATTCGCTGGTGGAAAACCTGCCGCAGAATATTTTCCGCAAGGACGCCGCCGGGAGGTTCACGTTTGCCAACAACCGGTTCTGCGAAGAACTGGGCAAGACGCGCCGGGAGATCATCGGCAAAACCGACTTTGATTTTTTCCCCGCTGACCTTGCGAACAAGTACCGGGAAGACGACATCGGTATCATGGAGAGCGGCGAGTCGCTGGACACGGTGGAGGAACACGTTGCGTCCGAGGTGGAGAAATCGTGGGTGCATGTCGTCAAGACCCCGATTCGCGACGAGACCGGCCGGTGCACTGGCGTACAGGGCATCTTTTGGGATGTCACCCAGCAGAGGGAGACCGAGATCGCGCTGGCCCACGAGCGCGACCTGTTGCGCACGCTGCTCGAGAGCATCCCGGACCGGATTTATTTTAAGGATCGCGACAGCCGGTTCCTGATGATCAGCCGCGCCGTGGCCAAGGACTTCGGGCTCGACGACCCCGGCGAGGCGGTTGGCAAAAACGACGCCGATTTTTTCAGCGAGGAACACGCCCGACTCGCGCTCGAGGACGAGCAGAGCATCCTCGAGACCGGCCAGGCCATCATTGGCAAGACGGAAAAGGAAACCTGGAGTGACGGCCGTCAAGACTGGGTGTTGACGACCAAGATGCCGATGAGAAACGCCACTGGGGAAATCGTCGGTACGTTCGGCATTTCCAAGGACATCACCGCCCTGAAGAAGGCCGAGGCTGAACTGGCCCAGGCCCGAGACGCCGCGCTCGAATCAGCGAGGGTCAAGTCGGAGTTCCTCGCCAACACCAGCCATGAGATTCGCACCCCGATGAATGCCATCGTGGGGATGACCGGACTGCTGTTGGACACGCCGCTGAACGAACAGCAGCGCGAATTCCTCACCACCATCCGGGAGAGTGCCGGTGCACTGCTGGGGGTCATCAACGACATCCTCGACTTCTCGAAAATCGAGGCGCGCAAGCTGGAGATTGAGGAGGCGCCGTTTGACCTACGCGAGATAGTCGAGAGCGCCATGGATCTCCTGGCGGAGCAGGCCCAGAGTAAGGGGCTGAATCTGGCCTGCCTTGTGTTCGAGGACGTATGGACAAGTGTCATCGGCGACCCGGGGCGGCTGCGCCAGATCGTGACCAACCTTGTTAACAACGCGATCAAGTTCACCGAGCAGGGTGAAGTCACGGTGCGGCTCAACACCGTTGGCGAGACCGGTCGGGAGGTAACGATCCGCTGCGAGATTGTTGACACCGGCATCGGCATTCCTGCGGAGGCACAAAAAAACCTGTTTCAGCCGTTTACCCAGGTGGACGGGTCATTTTCCCGTCGATACGGGGGTACCGGCCTTGGCCTGACCATCTCCAAGCAGTTGACAGAGATCATGGGCGGTCGGATTGGGTTCGAGAGCAAACTGGGACAGGGATCGAGTTTCTGGTTTGAACTGCCGTTGCGCAAGCAGCTCGAGTCCGGCGCGGTGGAGGCGCAGCAGCAACTGTTGGCCGGCCTAAACGTGCTGGTTGTCGATGATAACGAGACGAACCACCAGATACTGCGCCACCAACTGCGCTCGCGGCGCATAAAGACCACCGAGGCCCGCGAGGCGGCTGAGGCGTTGCAGTTGCTCCAGGATGCCATCGCCACCGACCATTTCTTTCAAGTGGTTATTCTGGACAGTGAAATGCCGGAGAAGGACAGCCTCGGCTTGGCCCGAGCCATCAAGGACGATCTGCTTTTTGCCGACTTGAAATTGATCCTGCTGACCCCGATGGGGAATGTATTGCCGCCTGATTCATGGCAGGGCGTCGGCATCAATGACTGCCTCACCAAGCCGGTCAAGCAATCCCGATTGCTCGAGTGCATCACTCGCTTGCTCAACGGTCAAGCCGCTTCTGTCGACCGACCGTCT
>CAJWPV010000301.1 GCA_913045395.1 uncultured Verrucomicrobiota bacterium
CTGAGTGATCAGTTTCGTAGACGAGGAGCAGGGCGCCGGGCTTGACCTGGTTGCCGCGACCGAGACGTTTTTTTCCGAGAGCGGCCTGTTGTCGAAGGCGAAGAATTTTGAGTTCCGTCCTGAGCAACAGCAGATGGCCGTGGCGGTGGCCAAGGCGCTGAAAGGCGGCGAGCATCTCGTCGTCGAGGCCGGCACCGGCGTCGGCAAAAGCCTGGCCTACCTCATCCCGGCCATCTTTCACGCGGTCAGCCAAAACAAAAAGGCAGTCGTCTCGACCCACACGATCAACCTCCAGGAGCAGCTCACCGAGAAGGATTTGCCGATGCTGAAACAGATTCTGCCGGTGGAGTTCACCTACACGATGCTGAAAGGCCGGGGCAACTATCTTTGCACGCGGCGGCTGCAGCGCGCGCGGCAGCAGGCGGCGACGTTGCTGACCTCCGGCGAGATGGAGGAACTCAAGCGCATCACCGAGTGGGCGAAGAAGACGAGCGATGGCAGCCTGTCCGACTTTGAAATCACACCTGACCCGAAGGTGTGGGACCTGGTCAACTCGGAGCGCGGGCTGTGTTCAACCAAGCTGTGCGGCCACGGTTCCGACATCGGCAAGATGGGCCAGACCTGTTTTTTTCAGCGTGCCCGTAGCCGGATTCTTTCCGCCGACGTGCTGGTGCTGAACCACTCCCTGTTTTTTAGCCTGCTTGGCGATGACGGCCGGGAGGATGACGAACCGAACGAGGAGGAGGGTGTGCTGTTCAAAAACGACTTCGTGATCCTCGACGAGGCGCACAACGTTGGCCCGGTCGCCTCAAGACACATGGGCCTGAGTGTCTCGAGCGGCCAGGTGCGGTTCAACTTGCAGCGACTCTGGAATCCCAAGACCGGCAAGGGTCTGCTGGGCTTGCTGCGCGAGGCCAGGGCGACGCGATCGGTCGAGGACGCCTCGGCGGCGATGGAGCAGTTCTTCGGCGAACTCGAGGTGGCGTGCGACGAGTTGAACGAGCAACAAGCAAAGGCCAGCAAGTTCGGCGGGAACAATAACCGCGCATGGAAGGAGCTGCGCGTGCGCCAATCCGACCTCATCGACGACACGCTGTCGCTGCCGCTCCAGCGCGTGCGCGAGGCGCTGGTGCAGGCACGCGAGGGCACGGATGACGCCGACACCGGGCAGGAGTTGGCGGAGTTCAACCGGCGCGTCGGCGAGCTGCGTGACGGCGTGAAACTGTTCCTCTCGCAGGCGTCGGACGAGCACGTATACTGGGTGGAGAGGTCCGGCAAGGCCGGGACGATCCTGTCGCTCAACGCAGCGCCGGTGGATGTCGCGGTTCACCTGCGGCGGCGGCTCTTCCGCTGCAATTCGCCGGTGGTGCTAACGAGCGCCACCTTGGCCTTGAGCGATTCCACCTCGGCCAAGGCCAAGGGTGGGCTCAATTATTTCGCCGGCCAAATCGGTGCGGAGCAGGTCAACGCGCTGCAGGTCGGCTCGCCGTTCGACTACGAGCGGCAGATGAAACTGTTCATCGCCGGCAAGATGCCCGACCCGCGCGAGCCGGAGTTTCGCGAGGCCCTGGCCGGGCAGCTCCGCCACTTCATCGAGTTGAGCGAAGGCCGCGCCTTCGTGCTGTTCACCAACTTCAAGCTGATGCGCGAGGTGGCGGAGGAACTCGGAAGCTTCTGCGCCGACCACGGCTGGGACCGACTAGTGCAGGGCGCCGGCGTGCCGCGCTCGACGATGCTCGAGCGGTTCAAGCGCGACGAGCACTCGGTGTTGTTCGGCACGGACAGCTTTTGGCAGGGCGTCGATGTGCCGGGCGACGCGCTGCGCAATGTCATCATCACGCGGCTACCGTTCGCCGTGCCAGATCATCCACTGGTCGAGGCGAAGATCGAGGCGATCGAGGCACGCAACGGCAACCCGTTCATGGAGTTTTCGCTGCCGGTGGCGGTGCTGAGATTTCGGCAGGGCGTCGGCCGGCTCATCCGTACCAAGAGCGACGAGGGTATTGTCGTGGTGCTCGACAACCGCGTACTGACCAAGCGATACGGCCAGATTTTCCTCGATTCACTGCCCAAGTGCCCGACGGAAATCGTGTGATTTTTCCCAGATTGGCCCGTTCGAGAATTGAACAGGCCGGGCGCCGGAGGCATCCTAATCCCCGATGAGCGTGCGCGTTCTGGGTTTCATTTTTTTTCTGGCGACCGGAGCCAGTGTTTCAGCGCAGTTCGATGACCCTTTCGGCGGCGGCCAAGCCGGTGACAGCCAAGCGGCGACGAAGGTCAAGTTGTTGCTGTCCCACGACACGATCAAGCCGGACTCAACGGTGATGGCCGGCCTCGAGTTGACCATGGCCGACGGTTGGCACACCTACTGGATAAACCCTGGTGAAGCTGGCATTGCGACTTCGGTCGAATGGAAGTTACCCAAGGGCGTGACCGCCGGACAGATTCAATGGCCGATGCCGGAGAAGTTTACAGCGCTTGGCTCGATCGGCTACGGCTATCACGACAAAACAATCCTACTTGTACCTCTGGCCATCGCTGCCGACATCGCGCCTGGCCAAGCGACGATCTTAGGCAAAGTCAGTTGGCTCGAATGCAAGGAGCTCTGCATCCCGCGCGACCAGCAGGTGAGCGCAACGTTGGTGATCGCCGGGACGGCCAAGCTCTCGACCGCCGCCGCTGAGCTCGATGCGACAAAAAAGAAACTGCCGAAAGCCGATGTCAGGTTGGCCGTCAAGGCCTGGTGGGATGGCGCGGTCAAGGATGATGAACGGACGTTGCTGATCGAGTTCGACGCCGGCCAAGCGGGTGCCGATGCCGATTTCTTTTCGATGCCGTCCGAGTCGTTCGACGTGTCGCCGGAGAGCGAAGTGACCGCCTCTGCCGCAACTAGGGTTCGTATCAAAAAAACGGTGACGAAGTTTGAGGGTGCTTGGCCAAGCGAGCTCACCGGCTTGGCTGTCCGCAACCTGATAGATCACGACAAGATGGAGGCATTCGAGGTAAAGTTCCCGGTTTTGGCCTCCGCA
>CAJWPV010000302.1 GCA_913045395.1 uncultured Verrucomicrobiota bacterium
TGTCGCCGTAGCGGTTCATGATGCGGTCGCTCAGCGAGCCGTGGTTGGTGCCGATACGCAGTGCGCGGTTGCGCGTTTTGCACTCCTCGACGAGCGGCGCAAACTCCTCTTCGATGCGGTTGAGTTCCGCGGCATACTCGTCGTCGGAGTATTCGCGGGTGTTGAATTTTTTGGAGTCGGCGTAGTTGCCGGGATTCACGCGAACCATCTCGCACCACTTCACCGCTTCAAGAGCGGCGTCCGGCTTGAAATGAATGTCGGCCACGACCGGCACGTTCGAGCCGCGCGCACGGATGCCGGCGATGATCGGCTCAAGGTTCGCGGCGTAGCGCTTGGTTTGCGCGGTGATACGGACAATCTGGCAGCCGGCATCGATCAAGGCCATCGATTGCTCGATGGAGGCATCGGTGTCGAGCGTGCTGCAGGTGATCATCGACTGGCGAACGACAGGTTCGCTGCCGCCGACAATGACGCCTCCGTTTTCCGGTTCGCCGATGATCACCGGGCGCGTGTCCCGGCGCGCATGGCGATACGGTGAGGCGCAGTAGTCCATGGCGGGGGATTATTCGCTGGCGGTGGGAGAGGGATCGGCCGGTGCCTGGACCTCAGTGTCGCTGTTGAACATGTCGACGAAGATGCCGCGACGCTCAAAAATATCGTAGAACGATACAAAAAGCATCAAAACGATTAGTAATATCGCAAAAATATACGTTAGCACCGTTTGAATTATAACCGGAATTTTTCGGCGAAAAATGCCCTCAATAAACCCCATGACTGTGTGGCCGCCATCTAGCACCGGGATCGGCAGCATGTTCAGAATGGCGAGATTGACATTGAGCAGGACGAGAAAATTTAAGGCCAGGCGATAATCGGTTTTTACCATGGCGCCGAGCATGGCGAGGATGCCGACTGGACCGCTCAGGTCGCTCACGCCTACGCCGGTTTCCTTCTTGTGAAACAGTGCGTAGAGCGTCCTCCACATGAGCGAGCCAACTTCCGAGATGTTCTCCCACGGTGTCGGGCCGGGATATCGCTCAATGTAAACCCGTGGGCCGTATCCGAACTGTACGCCGATCATCACCTTGCCCTCGATCATCCGTGGCTTGATTGGCAGCGGGACATTTTCGCCGTCCCGGTGCACGACAATCTCCGTCGCCTTGTCGCCGTTCTTTTGCAGTTCATCGATCAACTGGCCTTGGCCACCAATCGGGATTTCGCCGAGCGAGATGATTTTGTCATCCGCCTTCAAGCCGGCCTCGTCGGCTGCTTGTCCCGCGAGCACGCGCCCCACGATCGGCGGATATTTCGACGGAAGGTCGAGTGTTCTGATTGGTATATCGTCGCTGACCGGCGTGGACGTCAGCACTCGGATGAACTCGTCGTTGTCACGCAGGAATGTCACCTCGAAGCGATTTGTTAACGACAAGGCGGTTAGTTTGTACGCCTCCTCCCAAGAAGCAATTGGCTCACCGTCGATCTTGGTGACGATGTCTCCTTCGCGAATGCCCAACTCATACTCTGACGATTCCTCTCCTAGATTGCCTACCACGGGAGGTGTAATCATTTCCGGCAGGCCGACGTAATAGATGACGGTTGCCAACACGACGGCGAACACGATATTCATGATGGGCCCGGCGACGGCGACGGCGATCTTGGCCCACGGTGAAATCTCCGGGAGCGGCTCGGTGTCCTCCTCGTTTTTGCCCTCGAGCGCCTCGCTGGTGAGCATCTGCGGCAGCTTCACAAAGCCGCCTGCCGGGATGGCGCGGACGGTATAAAGAATGCCGTCCTTTTCCTTCTTCCAGAGAATTTTGCCAAAGCCGATGGCGAACTCCTCCACCTTCATGCCGCACTTGCGCGCGACGAAATAGTGACCCCACTCATGCACAAAGATCGCCGCACCAAAGAGCAGCAGCACGGCGGCAATCACGTAAATTGTAGTTAAAATAATCATGTGTCGGTTTCGCTAGGCTGGCGACAAAATCGGCTCAGCCGACAGAACAGTCAGCGAAATGCAGTCAATCGTTCAAAATTAACCCGAATTCCCCGCTGCCCCGGCCAACAAGGATTACATTCTGGACAGCGCGGCGTCAAACCGCTTCAAAACCTGCACTTGGCCAAGTACCTCCATCAAATGATACAGACTCGGGCCCACCTTGCTGCCGGTGCAGGCCACGCGGGCCGGCATGACGAGCACCTTGTTCTTCACATCGCAAGCGGCGGCCGTGGCCTTGAGCGCCTCCTGCAGCGTATCGCCGTCGAACTTGGCCAGGCCGGCGTACGCCTCCCGGAGCGCGGCCAGGTGCGGCTTGTTCTCCGCTGTCAACGCCTGAGCGGCCGCCTCGGCGTTTAGTTCCACCTCGTCTCTAAAGAAAAATCCGATGTAGCCGGCAACGTCGTTTAGGTTTTTGATTTTGTCTGTGCACAAGGCCAGCGCGGCGGCCGCGTAGTCGGCATCGCGATCCGCTGGGTCGAGTCCGGCGGCCTGCAGTTGGCCAAGCGCCTGGCTTTTGAAATCGTCCGGGGACAGTGCACGGATATGCTCGAAGTTCAGCCAGTCGAGTTTGGCTATGTCGAACCGCGCGTTGGCCCGCTGCACGCCGGGGAGGTCGAAGCGCTCGATCAAATCGGCCGTCGGCATCATCTCGGTGTTGTCCTTTGGCGACCAGCCTAGGAGGCTGAGATAATTCACCACAGCCGATGGCAGGTAGCCGCCCTCCATGTACGTGCTCATCGACGCGCCGGTGTCACGCTTGCTCATCTTCGAGCCGTCGTTGTTCAGGATCAGCGGGATGTGCGCAAACTTCGGCAGTGCCGCGCCGAACGCCTTGAACAGCTCGACGTGCTTCGACGTGTTGGAGAGATGATCCTCGCCGCGAATGACATGCGTGATGTTCATCTCGATGTCGTCGACCACGTTCACGAGATGAAATACCGGCTTGCCGTCGGAGCGCACGATCACGAAATCAGGATCCGCCTCCTCGCGGTCGGTGAGTTTGCGCACGACATCGCCGGCCACCAGG
>CAJWPV010000303.1 GCA_913045395.1 uncultured Verrucomicrobiota bacterium
CACAACTTCAAGAACTTTGTGCTGCGCGCCGAGGTGATGACCAAGCCAAGCGCCAACTCCGGCATTTATTTTCACACCAAGTACCAGGACTCCGGCTGGCCGGATGCCGGGTTCGAGGCGCAGGTGAACAACACCCACGGCGACCCCAAGAAAACGGGAGGCCTCTACGCCGTGAAGGATGTCAACCCTGCACCGGCCAAGGACAACGAATGGTTCAAATACGAGATTCGCGTGAAGGGCAAGAAGGTCAACATCAAGATCAACGGCAAGTTGACCTCAAGCTGGACCGAGGTGCCAAACGCCCCTCACCTCAAGTCGATGCCCGGTCGCAAGCTTGGCAGTGGCACATTTGCCCTGCAGGCGCACGACCCCAAGAGCGTCATCCACTACCGCAACATCCGCGTCAAGCCGCTCAAGTAAGCTTGGCCAAGCGGGAGTCGGCCACCCGTGAACATCCTCGACAAGATCGTTGCCCACAAGCGCACCGAGCTCGGGCATCTGTCCAACGCGCCGGTGAGCGCCGAGTCGTTGTGCGCCGCCATCGGGCAGCACGGCTCGAGGCGCGACTTCATCGGCGGGCTTCTGGCTCCGCGACGTGGGCAGGTCGGCCTCATCGCCGAGGTTAAAAAAGCCTCACCCTCTGAGGGCATCATCCGCGGGGATTTCGATCCGGTTGCGATCGCAAAGACCTGTGAGGAAGCGGGAGCGAGTTGTCTGTCAGTGCTGACCGACCGCGAGTTTTTTCAAGGATCACTCGACTATCTGCGCGACATTCGTGAGGCCGTTTCACTCCCGTTGTTGCGCAAGGATTTCATGATCGACGAACGGCAGTTGCACGAGTCGATCGAGCACGGCGCGGACGCCATCCTGCTTATCGTCGCCTGCCTCGAGGACGAGCAACTTGCCCATCTGCATCGCTTGGCCACCGGGGCCGGATTGGCGGCATTGGTCGAGGTGCACAACGAGGCTGAGCTAGAACGCGCCTTGGCCATTGATGCGCGGTTGATCGGTGTCAACAACCGAGACCTAACCAATTTCACCGTCGACCTTGGTACCACCGAGCACTTGGCCAAGCGCATCACTGAAAGTGGCGGGGCCGAAAAAGTCCTCGTTGCCGAGAGTGGCATCCATTCCCGGGCGGACGTCGAGCGCTTGGAAAAATGCGGAGCCAGAGCCATTCTCGTCGGCACCTCCCTAATGCGTCAACCCGACATCTCTGCCAAAGCAGCCGAGCTATTGGGTTAATCCCCCGTCGGATGATCGGCTCCTGGCACCGGTTCCCGATTACCCATCGCAAGCAACTGGTAATCGGGTGAAGGCCATGGAGTGCTTTTGGGATCGATCTCGTAGGGTTGGCTCGTAGGGTTGATTAGCGTCTGCGGCGACCGCTCGGCCACGATTTGGCCCGAGCATTTCCGCCCGGGATGTGAACGCTGCCTAAGCTGCTTCGTTCTTGTTTCTGGCTGAGCTTTTTGATACGATTATGCGGCTTCGGGTTTTTCTGTTTGACGCTGTGTGGCAATTAATTTAGCAACCGCAGCCGCTTTTCAGGAAGTGAAGCCCTCGGCGGGTCCGCGCGTTGTTGAACGGATTGGCATGGTTTGCCGTCCAAACAGTTGAAATAAAATGAGTTCCAATTCCTTCCTAACAATTGATATGGGTGCCGGCACACTGCGTGCCGCCGAGTTCGAGCCCACCGCTGAGGGCGGCGTGCGCCTGCTTCGTTTTGGGGTAAAGCCGATGGGACTGGAGGGCTCCAGTGAGAGGGCGCGCCCCAAGGCGCTGGAGAAGGCCGCGCAGGAATTGTGGAATGAGGCCGACTTCACGGCCACACGCGGTTTGGTGGCGGCTCCTGGTTTTCAGGTATTGTCCAAGCCGATCCGCCTGCCGGCGATCGACAAGACGAAGGTTGCGCAACTGATTAAGTTTGAGGCGCAGCAGAACATTCCGTTCCCGCTGGAGGAGGCCGCGTGGGATCATTACACGATGGGCGTGGCCAAGTCGGGCGAGGTCGAGGTGCTGCTCTCCGCGCTCAAGAGCGAGGTTGCGGACGGGATGATCAAGGTGGCCAAGGCGCAGGGCGTGAACGTGGAAGTGGTTGACACGGCGCAGGCCGCGCTCGTCAACGCCTTCCGTTTTAATTACGGCGATCTTGAGGGCTGCTCCGTAGTGCTTGATATCGGGGCCAAGACGACGCACGCATTGTTTTTCGAGGGCGAGAAATTTTTCATCCGCACCATCAACATCGGGGCCAACTCCATCACCCAGGAGTTTGCGACGGAAACAAAGATGCGCTTTTCGGAGGCGGAGGCGATCAAGCTGCAGAAGGGCTTGGTCGGCCTGGGCGGTGCGTATGCCGAATCGGAGGATCCGCATGAGGCGGCGCTCTCCAAGATTGCCCGGCAGGTGATGACCCGTCTGCACGTGCAGGTGAACCAGACGCTGCAGTTCTGGCAGAAGCAGCAGGGCGGCAGCAACCCGGTGCGGGTGTTCCTGCACGGTGGCGCGACCATCATGCCGTATCTGCCGGAGTTCTTCGCGGAGAAACTCAGCGTGCCGATCGAGTACTTCAACCCGTTCATCGGGGTGGAGATTGACCAGGAGAGCGTGGATGTCGCCGAGTTGGAGAAGGTCGGCCATGCGTTCGGCCAACTCGTGGGTCTGGCCATCCGCGAGGTGGCCAACTGCCCGCTGGAGATGAATCTGATGCCGAGTACGGCCCGTCTGCAGCAGGATGTGGACCGGAAGAGGCCCTACTTTTACGGAGCGGCAGCCTGTCTGGTGGCAGCGGTTTGGATGGGCGTTTACTTCAACAAAACCGTGCACAGCGCACAGGATGCTGAAAACCAGGCACTGACGAACTTGGTTGCGGAGTACAGCATACCCTACAATGTTCTTAATGACGAAGTGTTGGGTTCAGAGTCGGAGGGAATTCAGGGACTCAAGAACCTTAAAGATGAGGCGGACCAGTTCAATAAGTGGATTGGGGAGCGGTTCCTTTGGGCGGACGTTCTGCAGGCGG